>JAUYMX010000505.1 GCA_030699345.1 Methylococcaceae bacterium | reverse complement strand
GCAATTAGTTGCGAGTTAGGCCATGAAACACAGCATTAGAAATCAGCACAGAGCGGAAGGCAGGCAAACCAGAAAATCTGGTGGTTACCTTATGGATAGGCTTATAGCCTACCGAGATCTTCATGCCCATGCTTTGTTTTCAAGTCTTGGTCGCTTAGTTGCGTCGCGTTTTGCAACGGTTATGACAATCGTGGTGTTAGCAATTGGTATTTCCCTCGCTAGCGGTTTTTATATTCTGGTGAAAAATTTGCAGCAATTGGCGGGCAATCTGGAATCTAGTAACCAAATTTCTTTGTTTTTAAGAGAAGAAGTCTCTGAGACAAACGCTAAAAAACTTGCCGAAACCATTAAGAAAAATGCAGATGTGCTTGATGTCAAACTCATTTCCAAGGAGCAGGCCTTAAAGGAGTTTGAGGCATACAGTGGCTTTGGCGCAGCGGTAAAAGCGTTGGATAAAAATCCTTTGCCTATCGTTATTCAGGTATTGCCCAAAAACTCATTGGAAGATGTAGTTGTTTTAGATAACTTGGTTGAGCATTTCAAACAAGTTCCTGAAGTGGATATTGCGCAGGTAGATACGCAATGGGTCAAGCGGCTGCAATCAATTATGGAATTGGCTCGGCGCGGTGTTGCACTGCTCAGTGGTTTACTGGGAGTCGGCGTACTGTTTATTACGGCCAACACAATACGTTTAGAATTACATAATCGCCGCGAGGAAGTATTGATTGCTAAGCTGGTTGGGGCAACTAATGGCTTTATTCAACGACCGTTTTTATACAGCGGTTTTTGGCTGGGTTTTTTTTCTGGGGTTGCTGCTTGGTTTATTGTCACTTTAACGACATTGATTTTAAAACAACCGATTGAAAAATTATCCGGTTTATATGATGGCTCCTTTCATGTAGTGTTTTTGGGGGGGCTAGAAACCATTGCTCTGCTAGCTATTTCTGCCGCACTGGGTATGCTAGGATCATGGATAGTTGTTTATTTTCAATTGAGGAGACTTAAACCCGAGTGAAAATATTGTTATAAAGTTGTTAGCACTCTATTGTTGAGAGTGCTAGAATAAAAAAAATAATTTTTGAGAGGGGAATGATTGTGAGTAATTCATTAGTTTTGCCCGTTAATTTGTCAGTTGGCACATTTGACACTTACCTCAATGTTGTCAGACAAATGCCTAAGTTGGACGCTGAGCAAGAGCGAGAGCTGGCATTAAGATTTAAAGATGATGGCGACCTGGAAGCCGCACGCCAACTGGTCATGAGCAATTTGCGTTTTGTAGCCCATGTCGCTAGAGGTTACAGCGGCTACGGTTTATCTATGCCCGACATTATTCAAGAAGGAAATATAGGCTTGATGAAAGCGGTCAAACGCTTTGATCCTGATATGGGCGTTCGACTGATCTCATTTGCAGTACATTGGATAAAAGCTGAAATACACGAATACGTAATTAAAAATTGGGGCATTGTAAAGATTGCAACTACAAAGGCTCAACGTAAATTATTTTTTAATCTTCGTAAAACTAAACGTGATTTGGGTTGGTTGTCTGGTGATGAAGCGGCATCTATTGCTAAAGACCTGAATGTCGATGTTGCAGAAGTGTATGAAATGGAAAAAAGACTAGGCAGTCGCGATATGTCTTTTGACGCGCCCGTTGATGAGCCAGAAGATGAAAGCTACTCAGCGCCTGCAAACTATCTGCAACAGCATGGTGCTGATCCGGCCTTGTTGCTTGAAGATGCTGATTGGCAGGGACGTGAACAAGAGTTGTTAACAGACGCCCTGTCTCAGCTAGATGAACGTAGCCAAGACATCTTGGCAAGTCGTTGGTTGACAGAGCAGAAAGCCACCTTGCATGAGCTTGCTGATCGCTATGGCGTATCAGCCGAAAGAAGTCGGCAGTTGGAGCAAAATGCCATGAAAAAACTGAAATCGTCGATTATGCTGGCCGCTTGATTAGCTCGGTCGGCACTTTCTAAGGCTTGGTGAAAAAAACTCACCAAGCCTTTTTTATTGCTAAAAAGAACGTCGATATTACGACGGAGTCAGCAGATTTAGCACTGTTTGTGCCTGTTCTGCCGCTTCATGGCCCAGATCAGTCAAATAGCCGCCATCTTCCAATGTTATCAAGCCCTTGTCGAACAATCGGCGTGTAGCAGCAATAATTTCTGGGGCGGCAGTTTTATGTACCTTGATGCCTTCTTGTGTGGTGGATAAATTGTAGCGAACAAGAATATTTAGTTCTTCGACAATATCTTGGGTATAGGGCATAAAAATTTCTCATAATTGATTAACGTGGGGCGATAGCATAAAGCTATTTGCAAGTAAGAACGACTCTTTTTGTCGTAATAGTACCTATATAAATGACGACAAGACCAAGGTAGACAAAAATGGTTAACAATTCGATACCGTTACCGATGCTCGGTTGGCGTGAATGGGTTGCTTTGCCGACGTTCAATATTGAACGTATCAAAGCTAAAATTGATACAGGCGCCCGTTCTTCAGCATTACATGCATTCATCATTGATCCCTATCGAAGAGGTGGTGAAAATTGGGTGATGTTTGCGATACATCCCTTACAAAAAAACTCCGATGTCATTGTCGAATGCCATGCACAAGTCAAAGATAAGCGCTTGGTTTCTGATTCAGGTGGGCATAAA
This sequence comes from Methylococcaceae bacterium, assembly GCA_030699345.1. Lineage (GTDB taxonomy): Bacteria > Pseudomonadota > Gammaproteobacteria > Methylococcales > Methylomonadaceae > JABFRC01. The sequence goes on along the minus strand of JAUYMX010000505.1, from coordinate 4,975 downwards.
CAGCGCAGGTACGTTGTCGATACCCAATTAATGCTTGGTAATTTCATGATTAATGCAGAAATGACGTTGACTAATCGGGACAGCATGCGTTTTCGTATGCTGTTAGGGCGAACGGCCATGAATGCGCAGTTTATCATTAACCCCAGCGCTTCATACTTGCAGGGAAGCCCCAACTTCATTGAAGCCCAACGATTATTAAAAGAACACAATTTATTCAAATGACGATAAAGCGAACCTTAATTCTGATAGGCTTTCGCTGATATTAATTTTAAATTGTGTATGATTTTACTTACGGATTCAGTTCCTTTTTTAGGGAAATGTAAAGTTTCGTAGTAATAATCTCATACTGATGAAGCTCAGAAAGAGTTTCATTTTGCAAATCATGAAGCAAGTTTTTAGCTGCTTGTTGATTAAGTCGATCTAACAACGCTTGGTTAGCGCTAATTTCCTGCTTCATCCGGGCTTCAGTTTTGGCTTGTAAATGTTGATAAATTTTAACGAGATTATCTACTGCCTGTTTTTCGTTGAAAATTTCTCTTAAATGGGAGTTTTCCAGTTCTGCAAGCTCGTGTAGCACTTTGGTCGTTAATTTATATTCAGTACGGTAATACAAATAAACCTCTTCAGTGTCATACGCTTTTGGCGGTAGGGATATTATCTTACGAAGTAGGTTCATTATTCGCAGACTAATACGTTGGCTAAAGTTTTCGTTAGGCGCGTACAGTAAAGGTTTTTCTTCTTTGACCCGTGTAGATTGAATTTCTAAGATCGAAAGAATCTTTTTGTAGCCCTCTTCGTTGATTTCTCCGCGCCGAAAAATTTCTTTGAGTTCGTTTTTTTCAATACTTAATGCGAATAAGCTCAGCATATCTTGAGTTAAACGATCAGAATTAGACTGTTTCTGTTTCTGTTTCTGTTTCTGTTTCGCTTCGGATGAATGCTTTTGATAGAGCGTTTGATATTGCTTTTGTAAATCATGATGTTGCTCATCACTGATTTGTTTATGCAGCAAAAGCTCATCTAATTTGTTTAATACATCCTTAAAAATGAGTGCATTGCTTTTAAAGTAAGACGATTCTTCTTGTGAGGACAGTGCATCAATTTTTAATTTACGGATGATGGTGCCGATGGTTGTGGCTTTAATTAGTAGGGTGAAATAAATACAGCCGATGGTGATAGCCGTAATGAAATCTTTGATTGAAAAAGCAAATTTCCAGCTTGGTAAGGTTAAATTGTCCGGAATCAATAACACCATGACGATAGCTAATGAACCGCGTAGGCTGCCCCAAGACAAAAGTTTTTGCCAATTATTCGGAATATGTTCTTCCAGTTGCAAGGTATTAACGACAGAAACCGAGGCATAGACGGAGATAATACGAGCAATTACCACTACTAAAATGATGGTGATAATCGGCAAAATAGCAATTTTCAATTCAATGGAAAGATTGGCGAACATTAATCCCATCAAAATAAACACCAGCGAGTTAGCAACAAACGCAAAATAACTCCAGAACTTTTCCATGTATTCTTCGACACCGTGGGACATTTTGAAGCGTCCGAAGTTGCCCATTACCATAGATGCTATTAAGGTTGATATGATCGATGACAAATGAATGGCATGCCCGAAAATGACCAGGTGCTCTGAAATTAGCTCTGTCAAGATAAAGGTAAAGTGTGCCACCAGCAGGGTTAGGGTGATTTCAAGATGTTCATTACCTTTTACCAATTGAATAAGCTTGGAAAACATAAACCCCATCAATAACCCGAAAACCACACCTCCAAACAGCATGGTGGTAAATGAAAAAATACCTTCGAGCACTGTTGGAAATCCAGTGTAACCATGAATAAAAATATCCAGGAACACCATGAACAAGGCAAATGATGTCGCATCTTTGAATAAGCTTTCGCCTTCAAAAATCAGTGTCAATCGTTGCGGTGCGCCGTATTCTTTGAACAACGACAAAACCGCCACCGGGTCTGTTGAAGATATAATGGCGCCGAATAATAGCGTTACCATTAAAGGTACCTCTAGCCCCATCAGAGCAAGTGCCCATTGGCCGACGAAACCAATAAAAACTGTTGAAATCAATAGGCCAAATACAGCTAAAAGGCCCATTGAAAATTTATTTTCTTTGACATTACGAAAATTCATGTTGTAAGCCGATTCGAAAATCAGAATTGGCAAGAAAACAAAAAATAACGAGCTAGGCGTCAATTGAAAGCTAGTGATGAATGAAAATATCTCAAAATGGGATAGAGGAACTAACAGTGAGCCGACGATTACTAATAAAACGGTATAAGGAATACGCGTTTTTATAGCCAACAAATTAACGCCCAACGCGATTAACATTAAAGTGAAAACCGATAAAAAGACTTCAGGTTGCATTAGAAATTCTCAAGACAGGTAATGTTAACGAATAGATATTTAAAAATATCGACCATTAATAAGAAAATGAACTGCGATGCTAGCGAAATAACCCAAAGCGATAACCGGCGTCCATTTTAAATGGCTAGTGAAGGTATAAATGCCTTTGGCTTGTCCCATTAAGCCGACACCGGCCGCCGAACCCACTGCCAGCATGCTACCGCCCACGCCGCTGGTTAAAGTGACCAGTAGCCATTGACCCTGAGAAATATCCGGCGACATGGTTAACACGGCTAGCATAATGGTGCCGTTATCGACGAATGCGGAAGCAATGCCGACCAGAATATTAGCTATGGTAGGATCCATATTGCCGTAGAGCTGTAAAGAGGTGATTTCTAAATAGCCAATAAAGCTTAAACCACCTACAGCGACCATTACACCGTAAAAGAACAACAAGGTATCCCATTCAAGGTTGGCAACTTTGTCAAAAACATCAAATGTCTGGCCTTCGTCTGCGTCAGATATAACTAAAATTTGTGGAGTATTCATCCATTTCATTGGGCCAAAATGGTCGATTTTGGTACCTTGTAGCGGCTCGGAAAGATCCAAACCTTGCAAGGTAGATGCCGGATTTCGATAGCTAACAGTATCAGCGGAAGTTTTTTGCAGATAGTAACTGAAAAACTTTAGATAAGTCAGACCAAGCATCATGCCAGCGGCCGGGGGTAAACTCAGGAAGTTTTCAAAACATGTTGCGGTGATAATGGTTAATGCGAACAAGCCGATAATGACAAAGCCACCTCGTCTCATGGCTTGAGCCTCCATAACAGCCGCGGGCCTTTCTTTCGGTATCAAGAAGTGCATGATGGTCGCGGGTACAACGAAATTGACAATTGCTGGAATTAATAGCGAGAAGAAGTCCATAAACGGAACGACACCTTTTTGCCAGACTAACAGCGTAGTAATATCCCCAAATGGGCTAAATGAGCCGCCTGCATTGGCAGCTACTACGACATTAATACAGGATAAAGTGACGAAGCGCGGACTCCCTTTACCCATAGCCATGATGACTGACCCCATCAATAAAGCCGTAGTCAGATTGTTGCATGCGGAAGAAATAAAGAAAGCCTGAAAGCCGGTAATCCAAAATAATTGTCGATAGCTAAAATTTTTGCTTAACAGCCAAACCCTCAGCGTTTCAAATACCCCGCGATCTTCCATGGCGTTTAGGTAGGTCATTGAAACTAATATAAATAAAAAAAGTTCGGCGTAGCCTTCTAAAGAAGTGCGAAAAGCTAATCCAGCTTGCTCACTCATGCCCCCGTTGGCATAAACTCCTGCAATAAGTACCCAAATAATACTTGCTGCAAACACCATCGGTTTTGATTTGCGTAATTCGGTGACTTCTTCCAGCATGGCCAGCAGATAGGCGCAAGCGAATAGCACTAAGCTTAGGTAACCAATTATATGATTGGTCAAATTTAGGTGCTTTGCGTGCTCTATTACAGAAGTGCTTACGGCGGCATCTGAAAAATTGGGCAACAACATAGCAATCATTAAGAGACCGTACTGAGTAAAACGCAACATTTGTATTTCCTTGTCGAATAATAGGCGGCCCGATTTTCGCAGGATACAGCCCTAATCAATGTTTTAAGTATTATAAGCAAACACTAGGAAACATTGCCCAGAAGTTGTTGCTTGGGCTAAAAGCGGAAGAGACGTTGGCAAAAAGTAATGAATATGGCGGGCTTAAAGCGGAGGCTGGCTTGTGCCGGAAGTTTTGATGCGCACAATGTTACCAACCGTTAAGCTACCACATTGATCATGTATAGCATTTTGGCCAAAATAAACTTTATTCTGCCATTTTCTCGTGCGATTGAGTGTTGTCAATGGCTCTTTTCCTGATTTGCCGGTGCTTGGGTCAATGGTTGGTACGGAACAGCGCGCGCAAGGCTTGGTTAGTCTGAAGTCAATTTCGCCAATGCTGATTTCTCGCCAGTAGTCTTCGGCATAACTTTCGCAGCCAGAAACAACTAAGTTGGGTCTGAATCTTATCATCGGCAAATTCAGCTGCATTTCTTGATTGAGTGCGGCTAGTGATTGCTCTGAGACAATTAAAAATGGAAAGCCATCGGCAAACGATACTTGATCGTCGGCGTTAGCGTAATCAGGATTAACCGGGCGAATAAGCTCATCCGGTTGATAAACCAATTGACAGTCAACGCCTAGAAAATCGCCCAGCCATTTATCAGCATCTTCTGAAACACTGCGGGCAGGGCACTGATCGTGCCAGATGGTGCTGTTGATAATGTCTCCGCCTTTTGGATGCAGTGGCAGATGCAAATCGCCCATGTCCGGCGCTGATAAAATCAGGTGATTTTCGGTCAGCGCCGTTTTGATTAAGGCCATCTGCGGCAATCTGCGCTGACTTAAAAATTGTTGGTTGCTGTCGACAAGCATCCATCTTCTGTCAAAGAGCAAACCTTTTTCTGTGACGGGCCAACTGGTTACCTGTATGCCTGCCAGCGATTTAACAGGGTAGACATGGATCTCGGTTAAGGTGATCGGTGTCATGTTAACCAAGCAGTTCTTTTACGACGCGAGACGTCA
>JAUYMX010000501.1 GCA_030699345.1 Methylococcaceae bacterium | reverse complement strand
ATGAATGTCAAAATCTGAAGCTTGTCCTTGAAACCCGCCTAATGGCTGATGAATCATCATTCTTGAATGTGGCAAACAATAGCGTTTCCCTTCAGCACCACCAGTTAAAAGCAAGGCACCCATGCTGGCCGCCTGACCAATACACATTGTACTAACGTCAGGTTTTATAAATTGCATGGTGTCATAAATAGACATACCAGCCGTGACCGAGCCACCTGGAGAGTTAATATATAAATGAATATCTTTGTCAGGATTTTCAGACTCAAGAAAAAGCAGCTGAGCCACTACCAAGTTAGCCATGTAATCTTCAACTTGACCAACTAAAAAAATCACTCGCTCTTTTAATAGCCTGGAATAAATATCAAATGAACGTTCGCCACGAGCGGTTTGTTCGATAACAATAGGAACTAATCCACCAGCTGCTTGTGGCAAAATCATTTGACCACCTAAATCATTTTTGCTGTACATGAGTTACCTTAACCTTCTTGGCCCAAGACATCACTGAAAGCTAGCTCTTGTTCTGACACTTTTACTTGAGAAGCAAGCCATTCAACTGTTTGATCTTCTAATACCAACTGCTGAACATCAGCTAATCGACTTTCGTCAGAGTAGTACCAATTAACCACATCTGCTGGTCTTTCATAACTTTTCGCCATATCTTCAATAGTTGAACGAACCTTTTCAGCATCAAGCTTAATGTCATTTTTACGGATAATTTCACCTAAAATTAACCCCAATGCCACTCTGCGTTTAGCCTGGTCTTCAAAATTATCTCTCGGAAGATTTAAGTCCTCAATTTTTAGCTTACGTTTTTTTGCATTTTCGATATACGGCTGCATCAGGCTTTCAATTTCCTGATCTACCAAAACATTAGGAATGTTGATTTTAATTTTTTCATACAACGCATCCATCAGCGAGTTTTTCAGCTTGCCGCGCAACGCTCGCTCAAGCTCTCTTTGCATATTTTCTTTAACATCTTGACGAAAAGAAGCTTCAGAACCATCTTCAATGCCATATGCCTTGATAAAATCTGCATCTATTTCTGGCAGTATAGACTCCTCAATACTTGAGACTTCAACGTCAAACTGAGCCAATTTACCGGCCAGTTTTTCATTGCCATATTTTTCAGGAAAGGCAATTTCAAAAGTCTTATTATCGCCAGCTTTCAAACCAATCAGTTGATCTTCAAAACCGGGAATCATGCGTTTTGAGCCGATTTCAACTTGATAGTTTTCAACCTTACCATCAGTAAAATTTTCACCATCAGACACACCTGAAAATGTGATAGTTACCCTGTCGCTCTTTTGCGATAACCTATCCGCCACTTCCCAAGTTTTACGCTGCTCTCTTAGCTTAAGAATCATGCCATCAACATCCGATTCTTGAACCGATGAAATAGGCTTAATAACTTCTAATTGGCCGATGTTGTCCAGTGCTATTTCTGGATAAACTTCAAATTCAGCAATATATCCAAAACCATTTACTTCTTCGGTCAACTGTATTTGTGGATATCCGGCAGGCTTTAAATTTTGATCTTGTAACGCCTTGGAAAGAGTAGTTTGAATTAAATCTCCAGCGACTTCTTGACGAACCCGCTCACCGTACAATTTTTTAATGACTTGCTGAGGTGCTTTACCTGGACGAAAGCCGTCAACTTTAGCGTCTCGTGCTAAAGACTTAAGTCGCTCAGTCATTTTTTCCTGAACCACATCCTCAGGCAGGCTTACGGTCATTTTTCTGCTTAATTCTGATGTCTTTTCGACAGAAACTTGCATTTCTTTACCTCAAATAAATTTAGTATGGATTTTGTAGGGGATGCCTAGGGCACGAAGATCTGAAAATTAACGATGATTCGCTAATCTTTGTAACTTGAATTAAGTGGTGCGAATGGAGAGACTCGAACTCTCACAGGATAACCTACTGGAACCTAAATCCAGCGCGTCTACCAGTTCCGCCACATT
>JAUYMX010000491.1 GCA_030699345.1 Methylococcaceae bacterium | reverse complement strand
ACTTGGAATGATTTGTTTAAAAAAACAATAAGCGTCATCTTTTATGTGTGACTTACCGGATGGCCACGATCCAGAATTTGATCCAAATGAAAATCACAATGATCGTCCCAATAGATGCGTTTATTTTTGAATTTAACTGCTTTAAATAAAGCCTGATCATAAAGTGATTTATAACAAGGTATTCTCTCCAACTCCGCCCTTACATCAAAATCTACGACAGAATCATCATCCAAATAAACCCTCAAGACATAGTTATCTTTAGGTTCTACGTTAATTAACTTCATAAATACTCCCTATCTTAAAGGCTTGATGTGTAACGGCTCTTCTCCCGATACGGCTAATTTCCACTCCATGAGTGATTCCCTTTTAGTGCATCGTTCGCGATTGATACGCTTTATACCGTCGACACATCTTACGGATTAAGTGACTAATCAGGGCTTTTTAATAGGTTCACATAAAACTCTTCATATTTACGAGTTACATTAGCAATTTCAAAATGTGTCGCAACTCGGGTTCTCGCTTGATTTCCCATAGCAAGCTTTTCGTAAGGCTGAAGTGTAAGTATTTCTTCTAAGGCGGCGGCAAGGCTGTCCATATCCCCTACGTCCACTACACGTCCGGCATCCGCAACAATATAGGCCGAATCCCCTACATCTGTTACTGCACACGGTACGCCGCTGGCCATGGCTTCACCCAGAACATTAGGGAAAGCTTCACCATAAGAAGAAGAGGAAGCTAAAACATCCAGTGATGCCATTATTCGCGGAATGTCATTTCTTAAGCCCAATAAATGACTGTGGCTCAGTACTCCAGCATCGGTCGCAGCGTGTATCAATGCATGGTTTTCTTTGTCGATGTCTTTACCTGCAAGTAGAAAATGTACGTGTGGTAGTCGGCGATGCACCTGCCCGGCAGCCTTAAAAAAACCGGTGTGATTTTTTTGCGGATCAAAACGGCCAATCAAGCCTACCAATAACACATCATGCACCAGCCCCAGCTCACTTCGGACACTGGTTCGAGCATCGTTATCCGGTTTAAATCGGCTTAAATCAAAGCCATTGGGTATTACGACCATTTTATCGGCGAAATAACCCCGTTCAACATGAATAAGTCGTGCTTGCTCTGAACAGGAAAGGATTGAGTCTGGTAGCCACGTCGAGAGCCAAGCACACAGGCGGACTATAACGCGTGTAGAAAGTGTGGTTTTGTCAGAATCAAGATTACTATTTCGAAGACACCAAGCCAATGAGCTTACCCCAGCTAATCGTGCAGCCAATCCGCCAAGCAAATCGGCATGATACATCCAGGTATGCACTACATCAGGTTGATATTGCTTGATGAGACGTACTAGCTGATATAAAGACACTAAGTCGGCAACCCCACCGTTCATGTTGGAGCTATGCACTGGTATACCTAGTGCTTCAATCCGTGGCGCAAGCTCTCCAGATGCTATAAGTGAAATGACACAAGGATTAAAACGCTGACGATCAAGATGTTCCAGTACCTTGAGCAACATCATTTCCGCGCCGCCAGTGCCAAGACCAGTGATAATAAAAACGATGCGTATCAAGAAAGCCCCAGTATCTGTTCAGTGCGCGTGATGAGTGTTTCAATCGCAAATTCTTGTTCAACTCGAATACGTGCCTTTGAACCAAGTTCATCTTTATCGCGACTGGATAAATTAATTAGCTTTAATAAGCCAGTTGCGAGTGCCTCAGGATTAGATGCAGAAACCACCCCCCCCGTATTACCGACTATCCAAGCGGAGTCGCCCACATCGGTAACCACACAGGGGCGACTGCAGGCCATTGCTTCAGCAATGGTATTGGAAAAGCCTTCCCCAAAAGAAGAAGAAGAAGAAGCAATGTCCAGTGCGCTGTAAACAGCCGACATATCATCACGCGGGCCTACCCAGAGTAACCGGTAGCCCAAGCTTGCAGCTCGCTGTTTGAGGGAAGCTGCATAACCATCCGGTCCACTACCAATGCAAACAAAGCGAACATTGGGATGTAATTGAGTAACGATGTTCGCGGCTGCAATAAAAGTAGCATGATCCTTCATAGGGTCTAGGCGGGCCGTTAGACCTACCAGAATCTCATCTTCAGTAATTTTCCATTCCGAGCGAACGCGCTGGCGCCCGTCGAGGTCGAAACGAAAAAACGCTGTATCAATGCCATTAGGAATAACGATTATTTTGTCAGCGCAAAATCCATTGTCAGCCGCATACTGCTTTCCAGCCTGAGAATTCGCGATGATGAGATCGGCAAAGCGAGACAAGCGGCATTCCAGCCAATAGCTCAATCTGGACAATTTATCGTAGCGGGATAAATCCATGTTAGAGGCGCGTACTCCCCAGATAATCCGCGAGTCGTGAGTAAGAAATTTGAGCATCACAGTGAGCAAGTTAGGCACTGTCAGATAGCTATGTAGAATCACTGGCCTTTCATCTCGCACTAGCGTTAGCAAACGGATCAGGAATGACAGTACATCCCAGCGGCCTTTTTTATCCAAATTAATCAGGCGCACACCCGCTGCAGCAAGCTCTGCATCAAATACACCGCCAGCATAAAACACGGCAACCGCAACTTGGTGTCCATTGGTGGCAAGCCCTTTTGCTAGTGCCACCAATTGCCGCTCGGCACCGCCACGGTCAAGGCTGCGGGCTAGGAATAGAGTAGTCAATCAGTTATCTTCCGCAATTGGTTTTTTAATAAACACAAATTCATTGCAGCCCAATCCACCAGCACAGGTCTTGAGGCGGACCAATTCAAAGCCCTTATCACGATAAAAATCGAATATTTCCTCAGGTTTTGATACCTCAAACGGATACCCACCTATCCAGTCGATCACGTCTCGCCAAGCAGACATACCCCGATAGGTGTGATAGTTGTTCCAAGACCCAAGTGGATTTCCCCGCAATGTATCCCTGATAAAGGTCAAACTCCATTGGCGGAACAGGGTGTAAACGGCAAGTGGAAGGCGCAGAAATTCATATTTGTTATAAAGCTGTTTAAGAAGCTTCCATGAGCGGCTTGCTCGTCCCTGATCATTATAAAGGGCAATGAACAATCGCCCTTCCCCTGCAACCAATGGTGCGACGTTGTCCAATGCTTGCCACATCCTACCGGTATGATGTAACACGCCCCATGAGTATACGATGTCGAACTGACCGAGCTTGGCGAGATATTCTGTATCCAGCACAGAGCCTGTTTCTACTAGCCAGTCTTTATCATCGGGAAAATAACGACGTTTAAGCTCTGTCGTACATGCTACAGATTGTGGATCGTAATCAAACGAATGTACTTGTGCGCCCAGCTTTCTCGCCGCAAGGCTCAATAAACCACTGCCTGAGCCGACATCCAGAAAAGTTTTGCCTTGTAAGTCTGATACGCCCAACATCTCTTTCAAAGAACGCACTGCCTCTACAATTCGCTCTTCATTGAGCAACAGTAAGAACTGTGCCCAGTTATCTCCAAAAGTAAAACGCTCGCCGCGCGCCACTTCAATGGCATGTTTTTCGATTTCACTCATTTCTTATTTTTTCCTTAAGTAAAGTATTCCACTGGTTCATAACGGCTTGCTGAGCATATTTGTGTCGGACCAATCTAGCTGCCTGCCCTAACCTTTCACGTAAATCCTGGTCAGCCATCAATTCAGTCATCACCTGGGCTAAGGTTTCTATATCATCCACCGGAACCAAGCGGCCATTGACTCCCTCGCTAATAATTTCTGCCGGTCCCGAACGGCAATTACAACTAATTACGGCTGCACCCATACCCATTGCCTCCAGTAACGCATTGGGAAAGCCCTCAAAACGTGAAGCTTGTACAACTACACCCGCCCGCGCCATCCAACCCTCAGGATCACTGACTGTTCCAGGCATTTGTACCACATCTTGCAAATCCAACTGGTCACGTAAGTTTTCCAGCATCGACCGCTCGGGGCCCTCTCCAAGAATGACCAATTTCCAATCGGGAAATTCTGATCGTACTCTGGCAAACGCCTTTAGAACGAGATCGAACCCCTTATATGAATCCAGTCTGCCAATGGATAGTAATATTGGCTGCCGCATAACATCAATCTCGGGTAATACCCTTAATGAATTGGGAATTACGGTTGTTTTTATCTTGCATGCGACTTCAATCCAATTCGCAGCTGCTTGAGTTTGCGCCACTACTCGATCAGCAAACCGATACAAGTGACGACGTAATATCTGCCAAAATTTGCCTAGAACAGGATTAGCGGAAGGGTCTGTTCGTTCCGAGACAATTACTGGCACATTCATCCCTCGAGTCGCCATTAGCGTCAAAATATTAGTCACATCAAGAAAACTGATAATGGCTTCAGGTGCCTCCATCCGAAACACTTGCCGTAAGGTCATAACTCGCTTGATATTAGCCATGAGTTTTTCCCATACGCCGGAAGTAGGCTGTTGCACTCCAAGTTTTATTCGATGAACTGACGGCATTAGTGGGTAAAAGTCATCAATTTCATTGCCGCTCAAGGTTACCAGTGTAATGTCCCTTCCCGAACTAACCCAATAATTAGCCATATCGGTCATGACGCGCTCGGCACCTCCGGATGACAAGGATGAGATGACTAAAACTAACTTCATTGGCAAATAATCAATTCACACATTGGCACTTGCTAAGGGTAGTTTCATCTTTTGGAGGCAGAAAAAAAATAAGTTTCTCCACTGCCTTTTACGCCCGAGCGAACCATTATTATCTTGATGATAGAAGCAATACGTCCCTTCCAGTTAAGGGAATCAGTATCGCCGAAGAAATGGCGGGACACTGTTATGTTTTTAAAAGGTGTTTGCAGTAAATCAGTAAGTCGTTTCGCATCAAAGCTCTGAATGTGACCCCAGCGATGAAAAGGCTTTCCACAATGGGGACACATCACTAAGTTTTCCACGAGATTTTCATCTGCTGGAACCGTGCCGATAAATTTACCGCCATCTCTGAGAACTCTGGAAACTTCGCTCAGAGTCGAATGCAGCACCTCATCACTCAAGTGCTCGAGTACTTCTGACATGATGACGACATCAAATTCGCTGTCCGGAAAAGGCATTGCCTGTGAAAAGCCAACCTGCGCACGATCCCCCAACGCGAATTGATGACGAAGGTTTTCAATGGATTTTTCACTGGGATCCAAACAGCTTACAACTGCACCATTGGTAAGTAAGATTGCTTCTAATCCGCCCCGACCTACGCCAATGTTTAGAACACGCTGCCCTTTTTTTACCTGTTGTGCCAGAAACTCATAACGCGAACGTGCGCCTGCAAAAGCATCGCTGGTTTCGTCCTGATTCTGAAAATAATCCCATATTTTGGTTTGATCCATTTCTACTTTTCCGCTGTCGTACAATTTTTAATAAAAAATCCACCGCCATCCGGGAGCGCAATCATTTTTTCCGGTTTTGATTTCAGAAAGTCATCAATCGCCGTTGTTGCACCTACGCATGAGTCAAAGCCATAGTCGTCGCACAGAAATATAGCGCCCTTGGCAAGGCGGTCATAAAAAAAAGCGAGACTGTCAAAGGTTGGTTGATACAAGTCAACATCAACGTGAACGAATGAGAATTGCCGGTCGCTTACTTCATTAAATCTGGATGGTATCCATCCTTTGTATAAAGTCACTCCGTCGAATTCTGCCAGATTTTTCTCTACTATTTTTTCAGAGATCGATAGGTCGCCAGGTGTCCAATAATCATTGTCCTTGTCTGACGGCAAACTAAGACCTTCAAAAGAATCAAAAACATGATGCCAGCGTTTAATTTTAGAATGCTTATTACTCTGCAATATTGCGTAACTACTACATCCCTTATAAACGCCACATTCTGCAGTATCACCTTGTATATCCGCCGTTAACCTAATCAACTGATTAAGTGCCCAACGGCGATGTGTATTGAAGCCTTTATCTTCATCAAACAGTTTTAAATATTCATTGAATTCTGCGTTTTTCCACCATGTGAGATTAGGCCAGGTAAATCTGTATTCCGGCAAAACTCGACCTGCAAGTTTTGTGACCAGATTAAATGCCAAATCTTGGTCATGTTTTAATCTTAAAAAAACGGGGATATATTTAAATAAATTTATTAATTTCATTTCTCTTGTCGTTGTTTAAATCCAAAATAGAGCGCTAATCCTGAAAGCATTGTTGACACCATCAACATCAAGGCCGTTGCCAGCATTACACCGTTTATCCCCATCCATTTTATCAAAGTAAGATTGGCACTAATTTTAATGATTAAATTTAGTGCGCCGATTATTGTCAGCGCTCCATAACGTGCCTGACTGGTGAGCAAAGAGACAAACAAAATTCCCGTGAAATAAAACGGCAATTGCAATAAGCCATAACGAAAAACCTCGGTGACAACCAAAGTATCCTTTACGGAAAATGCCCCTCGCTCAAACAACAATTTTACCATCCATGGCGCCAGCCACCAGCCGAAAACCAAGGCAATCACTCCCAAACTAAACAACAAGCGCACCCAATGTTTGGCGACTTGCTGAATATGTTCGCTGCCTTGGGCTTGCGCTTTAGAAAAAACTGGTAGCGTTGCGCGGCTTATTGCAGTGGCGCCCAACCCTAGTATCAAGGCAAGAATACGGTTGGCATAGCTTATGGTGGCAATTGCGCCTGTGCCCAAGTGAGCGGCGAAGAACTGGTCGATTATACCAATAAAACTCATTAGGGCTTGCCCCACCAGCATTACCCCAAACCCTTGCCAAAATAATGGCCATTGTAAAGATTGGCGGCGGAATCGGGGTAGTTCGACGTTTGCTGTTGTTAATAGCGGCACAGCTAATCCAAACAGATGGAAGCAAAAACCCGCCAGCGTTGCATAAGCCAATATTTCCACGCCCCCTGTGGATAAAAGCAGCACTGCTGCTGCAATTGCTAATGCCGGGACACCTTCCAGTAAGGTATTAACATGCCGTCCTGCTGCCAATAGCCAGGCGGAAAACAGGCTAATAACCATGCCGATAGGCAATAGCAGCATCAATGCCGGTAAAATATCCAGCGCCATTTTGGTGGTTTCTGCGCTCAGGCCGGTAAGAGACGAATTCAGCAGATACTGTAAAGCAGGCAACCCCACAAGTGTTAACAGTAAGCCAAGCAGCAGTGTAAAACCTAATAGCTCGGCTCGGAATAGGGGCATTTCAGCTGGTGCGTTATGCTGAATACGCGCGGCCAGCGGCACCAATACTGCGGTCAAAACACTAAACCATACACCAACAGGCCAAGCGACAAGGTTATAAACATAAAGGTAGGCATCGACTTCAGCGCCGACGCCGTAGCGATAAGACACGGCCATTTCCTTGGCCGCACCAGCAATTTTTCCTACAAACACAAAAATCATAATCCACCCCATGCTCTTGGCAATGGTATGGTGATCGGGATGCGCCGTGCGTAGTCGTGCAAGTATTTTTTTCAAAGAGTATGGCCTAGGGTAGTTGTTGTGTTGGGGGGATTTCTATAGGGTAATGAAGTCAAACGGATCATGCGCAGTCGCATAAAGAACGACAGCCAGAAATCCGAACAGCCCACCAATAAGAACAAGCAAGCTCCATGCAACTTGCCTAAGACGGTCTTTGCTTTCTCCCGCAAGAATAGGTACCAATACATGCATAAGTGAGCCGCTAATAACCGCTAAAACAAGTTGGGGAATTGTCATGCCTGCAAACAGCGCGTCTGATTCTAATCCGGGGCCCAATTGTGTAATGACATACCACTGGAAAAGGAAAGCGATGCCAATGTTGGCGGCCGAAAGAGCGCCTAATTGCAATGTTTGTTTCATGTAAATTTACTTGCGGGGGTGCCGTAGGATGGACTGAAATAAGGAAGCCATATTCTTTGGCAGTGGTTTCTTTATACGCAATGCATACGGGTTGGGTATGCAATACACGAAATCAAAGGGGCCTCGATTTAAAGCACTTAACATTACCGCAGCTAATCATGTGGACACGCTGGCAGTGATTTGCCCAGTTCAAGCAAAGGATACGCAGTGTTTAATTGGGTGCGGATAGTGGTTAACATGGTATGTAAAACGCTTACTGATTCTAAAGCAAAATTCAAATGCGCTGCATTTTTGTTAGGATCGTCTGGATAATCATGGGCAAATTTGTTACGAATATTGCGAACCGTTTGCCACTGTTCGACACTGTCAATAAAACCCAGTTTTTCCAGTCTATTGAGCTTGTCAAGCATCGGGCGATCTTCAAATTGCTCGTTCAGATAACCCAGGATTGCAGGAAACAATCGACTGCCCATCGTATCCTGTAATTTGGTGTAGCGCAGAATAAACTGATCTACATCCTGTACCTGTTCATCGGTAAGGTTCGTATACTTCTTGTCGGTCAGCGGACAGAATGTGCGGATGGACAACATGGCATGGAACAGATGATAAATATGCCGTTCACATTGGCGCCAAGCATCCTGTAGTTGCAACAACGGAATATCATTACTCATAAGCGGATTCCTGTTTTCTTGGCAATAGTAAAAATGGGTGGGCTAAAGTGCCGTGTAGGGTAATCTACCAATACATCTATTTTCTGCTCCCCCAATTTCATTTGTAATTTTGTTAAAAAAGCCAATTCTGCACGGACAATTGCGGTGACATCGGATTGCTTTGTTTCAATTAGCAAATCAATATCTCCACCACGTTTATTATCATCTACCCGTGAACCGAATAGCCAAATACTTGCCTCATCACCAAAAGTTTCGGCAACTGTGGTTCGTATGGCGGATTGTTGGTCTGGGGTTAGTCTCATTTATTGTGATTTAGCAAGGTCATAGTCATCATGCTGCCTTGGTCATTAATTGATCATGCTCAATGGTATTTCGGTAAAGGTCAATGACCGAGAAGCAAAGCTCATAGTCGCCCCATACCAGCTCACCATATTCCACTCTGAAGCCTGCAAAACACACTGGTTCCAGATAGGTGCGGATGTCTTGATGGTGTGAGCGGAATGTAAGCGCACGGTCAAATTCGGCATCTCCGATTGTCAACCATTGTTGATCGGCCAAAAAAAATTCGTAATCAGTCATTAACGCGGTGTTGCCATCGATAATCGATTTAACTAAGGCCTCTAGTCTAACCAGCGGCGATACGCACAATACAGCATCGGTATTGTTGGTCATGTATTTGCGTATCTGTTCGCTAAAGGGAGGAACATCTTCAAGCAAATAAATGACGCAGCAGGTATCGAGATAAACCGATCGAATCATTTACTGGCGTCCCATTCATCACGCATGGCCGTTACGCGCTCGCTGTATTACCTCGGTTGTATTGGCAGCAGGTCGGCGAGCAAAGCGTGGTGATGAAAGCAGCGTTAATGCTCGAGCCACACTGCCGCGCCCTTCGTTTATCTGTAAAGGCATTGTTTCTGTAGTGGCATCCAACAGTGTTAGCAATGCTCTGCCGACAGGTTTAAAAGACAGCTCTTCCATTGGATGGATATGGCCTGTGGCATCAATTTCTACTTGTATGGTTTGCGTAATTGGCTGTTCTGTTATTTCATCGACCAATACAATTACTTTGGCGTGTTTGTTAAGCAGTTGCTCATAATCTTTTAGTTCGATGAAGTTACCGGTAATGTCAGTTTCAAATTCAATCGCA
>JAUYMX010000487.1 GCA_030699345.1 Methylococcaceae bacterium | reverse complement strand
CAATTCATTCTCGGCTTTTTGAAAATGGCATTGTGCATATCGGCAGAGATGAGACCAATGATCTTGTCATCGACAGCTTGGCAGTGGCTCCAGCTCATGCCGTTATTGTCATTAAAGACAGTGAATGCAGCATCAAACAACTGCACAATGATTTTCCGTTAATCGTCAATGGTGAAACAATTAAGTCCGGCAATCTAAACAACAATGACACCATTGCTATTGGCAAGCATCAAATCATTTTTAACGATGGCGAAGCTATCGATGCGATACCTCAACAACTGGAAGACTTAATCAACCGGGATGTCGCAACTCTAAATAAGGAAATTGAAAGTGATCTACGCATTCCCTCTGCCAATTTGCAAGTTATCTCCGGAAACAATATTGGCAAAATCCTGCCGCTAAAAAATGCCATGACTCGATTGGGGCAGAGCGACAAAGGTGTTATCGCCATTGTTAAAAGAAAAGACGGCTATTTCGTTTCCGCTTTAGAACATGTCCACGCCATACTGATAAACGATCAGCCATTAGGCAATAAATCCGCACAATTAAACGATAATGATGTTTTAGTTGTCGGTGACACTTCCCTGCAATTTTTCATTAGTTAACGTCATGTCAGAGCAAATTAATCAAGACAATCGTCAATTTCATCGCGTTATATATAAAGCCGACGCCACCTTAAGCTTTGACAACAAAACCTGGCTATGTGAAATCATCGACCTGTCATTAAAAGGCTGCTTACTAAAGTTTGATTTTAACTGGAAAGAAGATCTGGAAAAAACCTACACTCTTAACCTGCAACTGTCCGAGCATCAGCTAATACAAATGCAGTTAAGCACCGCCCATGTCATCGGTAATACCGCTGGGTTTAAATGTGCCCACATTGATTTGGACAGCATTTCCGAGCTCCGCCGCCTGGTTGAACTTAACCTTGGCGACAGTAGCTTGCTGGAAAGGGATTTGCAGGCCTTGGCGAGCTATTAAACCTTATGCTGGTTGTTCGTAGCCCAAAAATTAACAGC
Organism: Methylococcaceae bacterium; assembly: GCA_030699345.1. Lineage (GTDB taxonomy): Bacteria > Pseudomonadota > Gammaproteobacteria > Methylococcales > Methylomonadaceae > JABFRC01. The sequence continues at coordinate 2,083 of JAUYMX010000487.1, read as the reverse complement.
TACTCGTACACAATCCTCCTTTTTATCCCACCCCCAATCTCATTCAAATTCAGACAGAATATCCAGCGCTTCTGACAGTGTAGATACCGGATAAATAGTCAATCCTTCCAAAGGTTTTTTAGGCGCATTGGCTTTTGGAATCACCGCCTTTTTAAAGCCATGCTTAGCGGCATCACCCAATCGAGCATAACCGTTGGCAACCGGCCGAATCTCGCCACTTAAGCCAATTTCACCAAAAAAGAACACATCGTGAGCAACCACTTTGTCGCGCAAACTAGAGACAATACCGATCAAAATCGCCAAGTCGGAACTGGTTTCAGTCACTTTAATACCGCCGACGACATTGGCATAAATCTCATCTTGTGCGGTAAAAATGCCGCCATGCCTAGACAAAACTGCCAGCAACATCGCTAAGCGATTTTGATCAAAGCCCACCGCCAATCGTCTTGGATTGCCATATTGGCATTCGGTTACCAGCGCCTGAATTTCCACCAACAATGGCCTTGTACCTTCCCATAACACCGTCACCACGCTGCCGGACGAAGGCTTATCCGGACGATTGAGAAACATCGCCGACGGATTTTTAACTTCTTTAAGCCCGGTGCTGTCCATCGCAAAAAAACCTAACTCACCAACACTGCCAAAGCGATTTTTGTCCGCTCTTAGCACCCGAAAGCGGGCATCGTCGGTCGATGCCAACATGATCTGTGTGTCGACGATGTGACTCAAGGTCATCGGCCCTGCCAAAGAATTATCCTTAGTAACATGGCCCACCATAAAAATAGACACATGGTGTTTCTTGGCATATTGCGTCAGATAACTGGCCGATTCCCTAACTTGTGACACCGACCCCGGCGCGGATTCAGCATCATCGGTATGCATCACTTGGATGGAGTCAATCACCAAAATCTGCGGCTTTACCTCATCCAACACGTCACAAATACGCTGCACTGAGGTTTCCGCCAGCATCATGATATTGCCAGCGGGAAGTTTCAGTCGATGTGCCCGTTCAGCAATTTGCTGCATGGATTCTTCACCAGACACATACAACACTTTCACACCGCGTTCGGCAATATTGGCAATCGCCTGCAATAAAATTGTACTTTTGCCGGCACCCGGTGCGCCGCCGATCAACACCACGCTGCCCTTGACAATGCCACCACCCAAGACCCGGTCAAACTCGGAAATACCGCTGGAAATACGTTCGGCATGGGTAAGATTAACATCGGACAGCAAGGTCACTTCCGACCGACTGCCAGCATAACCTGCGGCTTTACTGCTACGCGACGTTGTCGCCGAACCCAGCCGCACTTCCTTAATCGTGTTCCATTCCCCGCAACTCGTACATTGCCCTCCCCAACGCGGGTAATCCGCCCCGCACTGATCGCAAACAAACGCTGTTTTGATTTTTTTACTCATACACTCACAAAGGCAACATGCCGTATCTCGGCTTCGTTAATTATCGTGTCGCTTTTAACCAGCAGGCTAGTTAAAAGCACAAACCACATGGCTGATAGTCTAAAGCATCTTGATGCCGCAAATTTACAAAAGACAAGCGATCAATTTACTCAGGGGATTTATAGCTGTTGTTACAACAATAAAAAGTGTTGATTTAGTGCATGCATATCAACACATTGCTAGCCGACTTTATGCACTTAAGTCGGTTTTCAAAAAAGTTGTAAAGTTATGCAAAAATAAAACGAATTTAAAAACATAGTGTTAATTCAGTTTTACACTTTTTATCTAGCGCACAAGACACACTTGTGCAAACTGGCGCAGATTCTGCTTGCTAAGTTGACGTTATGCTATTAAGCCATGCTCTAAACCGCTTAATAAACAGAATTTTCGATCTCAGGTGATTGATTTGCAGCAACATCATAAGTTGTCGCCACGTGCTCGGAAGTCGCAAATTTTCTACCCATAGTTAATAACGGTCCCGATTTTTTGAGGGTGTAAAACTTTCCGTGTAAACCGCCATTAAAAAACTTCTGTTAGTCGGTCTTGGTACAGAATCATAAACTGATTCAGCGCTGGCTTCCAATCGCGAATCGGCATGGTCCATTTCTTGGCCGCTTGCTCAATG
>JAUYMX010000605.1 GCA_030699345.1 Methylococcaceae bacterium | reverse complement strand
CAAAATTTGAAGAATTTGACGATTATTTATATATCGTTATCAAGGCATTAGCACTTGAAGAAGGCGAATTTAATATAGCGTACGAACAAATCAGCTTATTGCTGTTAGATAAATTCGTCTTCACATTTAAAGAAAAACCAGACCAAGTCTTTGCCCCGATCATCACCAGGCTTAACAATGATAAAAGCCAGATCAGAAATCTTGGCACCGACTACCTCACCTACGTGATTATGGACACCATCGTCGATAAGTATTTTGCGTTACAAGATGCGTTTGATGAACTCATTGAAGATGTTGAAGACAAGTTACTTGCCAATCCCTCTTATCAGACACTGAGCACCATCCAAAAAATCAAACGTGAATTAATATTTTTAAGGCGCACTGTCTCGCCATTGCGTGAATTACTCGCAGCAATCCAACGCAGTGAATCAACCTTGCTTAAAACGCATACCAAACGGTATTTTGGTGATGTTTACGACCATTCCATTCGCATCATCGAAGCTATGGAATCTTATCGGGATTTAATCGCAGGTATGTTGGATATTTATTTATCCAGCGTCAGCAATAAAATGAACGAAACGATGAAAGTGCTGACGATATTTTCATCCATTTTCATACCGTTAACCTTTATCGCCGGCGTTTACGGAATGAATTTCGAACATATGCCAGAGCTGCAATGGAAATGGGGGTACCCCGCGTTGTGGGTAGTATTTATCGCTATTTCGGCGTTTTTACTGAGGTTTTTCAAAAAGAAAGACTGGCTATAAAAGCTCTAACTCTTTAAAAACAAGCGACCATCGGAATGCTCCGCCAATAGGCTTCTCACTGGATTAAAGGTTTTTCTGTGTATATCCAAAATACCGAACCGCTCAATTTCAGCAATGTGCTGTTTGGTACCATAGCCTTTATGCCCGCCAAAACTAAAATCAGGATATTGTTCTTGATACTCAACCATCAGCTTATCCCGCTCAACCTTTGCCAATATTGAAGCCGCGCTAATTTCTTGAATTTTACTATCGCCTTTAACGATTGCTTGTGCCGGCATGGCTAGGTTCGGCAGTCGATTGCCATCAACGAGAACCTCATCAGGTGTTATGTGTAAATTTTCGACTGCCCTTCGCATTGCCAGCAAGGTCGCTTGCAGGATATTGAGCCGATCAATTTCTTCGACACTGGCTTGTGCAATAGCCCAGCTTAATGACGTTTCCTTAATAATAAGGTAAAGACTATTGCGCTTACTTTCACTTAGGATTTTAGAATCCGCCAACCCGGATATTGGTCGATCAGGATCAAGGATAACTGCAGCGGCAAATACAGGGCCAGCCAGCGGACCGCGCCCGGCTTCATCAACACCTGCAATCCGAATGACTGAATGGTGAGTATTCATTGGGTATATTTTGAAATAGAGGGTCTTCTACTTTACGCGAGCAGAATATGCGGGTTTTAGCGAAGAATACCTCTGCGCACGTTACGTAAAAAGCTAACCATATCGGATAACTCTTTACTATCACCGGCGAGCAGTTCAATTTGTTCGATGGCATCTTCAAGCCGGAAATTCATTTTATAAATGATTTTATAAGCTTTTCTAATAAGCCGTATGTCTTCGGGAGAAATGTTGTTGCGTTCCATCCCCACAGAGTTAATACCATGTGGTTTGGTAGGTTTGCCGCCAACCATTACAAACGGGGGAATATCCTGAGTAATAGCACTACCCATGGCTGCAAAACTGTATTGGCCAATTTGGGTAAATTGATGTACTAAGGTAAATCCACCCAAAATAGCATGACTACTTAGGTGCACATGTCCCGCCAAGGAAGCGCCATTAGCCATGATTACATGGTCACCAATGACACAGTCATGCGCAACATGGGTATAGGCCATAAATAAATTATCACTGCCTATTTTAGTAACACTATTATCCTGCTTGGTGCCGCGGTGCATAGAGGTAAATTCGCGGATAGTATTTCTATCGCCAATTTCAAGCCTAGTAACTTCTGAGGCATATTTCTTATCTTGCGGATCTTCACCGATGGATGAAAATTGATAAATACGATTATCTTTACCAATTGAAGTCGGACCATTGATAACAACATGAGAGCCAATCACAGTGCCCGCACCAATCTTTACATCGGAACCGATAACAGAAAAAGGCCCTATTGTTACATCGGCCGCTAACTCGGCCTTATCATCGATTCTTGCAGAAGGATCAATCAAGATTATTCCACCACCGCAGCACAGCGAATTTCGGCGCTGGCGACAAACTCACCATCAACCTCAGCACGGCATTCAAATGCCCAAATATTGCGTTTGCTTTTCACAAATCGCGCTTCCAACATAAGTTGGTCGCCAGGTACAACAGGTCTTTTGAATTTTGCTTTATCAATACCAACCAGATAATAAATCATTCCTGCCAATTCATCCCGAGCCGTTTCAGAAGCTAATAGACCAGTAGACTGGGCTAATGCCTCAAGAATTAACACGCCGGGCATAATTGGTTTCTGCGGAAAATGACCCTGAAAAAAAGGCTCGTTATACGTAACATTTTTAACTCCCAACAATCTGACGCCGGGCTCACACTCTATAACCTTGTCAACCAATAAAAATGGGTACCGATGGGGCAAAAAATCTTGAATCTG
>JAUYMX010000603.1 GCA_030699345.1 Methylococcaceae bacterium | reverse complement strand
AAAATATTTGCGCGAACAGCTGGGCGTGGAAATTCGCGGCTATTTATCGCAACTGGGGCCGATAAAGATTGAACAAATCGATTCGGACATCATCGACAGCAATCCGTTTTTCTGTCCCGACGTCAATAAAATTGGTGAAATGGAAGCCTATATGGACGCCTTGCGTAAAGAGGGTGAATCAATTGGTGCGCGTATTGAAGTTGTCGCCAGCAATATTCCGCCTGGTTTAGGCGAACCCATTTTCGATCGTCTGGATGCTGATTTGGCTCATGCCTTGATGAGCATCAACGCTGTTAAAGGCGTGGAAATTGGCGATGGTTTTGCCTGCATCGATAGTAAAGGCACACAGTTTCGTGACGAAATTACCCCGGACGGTTTTCTAAGCAACCATGCCGGCGGCATTTTGGGAGGTATCTCCAGCGGCCAGAATATCACCGCCAGTATTGCACTCAAACCCACCTCCAGCCTGCGCTTGCCGGGTAAAAGTATCAATCAGCAGGGCGAAGCGATAGACGTTATTACTCAAGGACGTCATGATCCTTGCGTAGGTATTCGCGCCACACCTATTGCTGAAGCCATGATGGCCATTACATTAATGGATCATTTCTTACGTCATCGTGCGCAAAATTCTGGTGTTGAGTCAGGGTTGCCGATTTAAAGGTACTCCATGGCAGTTCCTTACTGGCGCTTGTCCGGATTTTATTTTTTTTATTTCGCGACAGTAGGCGGCTTTATCCCTTATTGGAGCCTGTACTTAAAAGAAAATGGCTTTAATCCGGCAGAAATCGGTGAGCTTTCTGCGCTATTAGGCGGCACGCGAATTTTTGCGCCTATTTTGTGGGGGTGGATGGCTGACCGCACCGGCAAAAGTTTACGTATTATCCGGGTGGCTTGTTTCTTTGCAGCCGCCATTTTTTCAGGATTTTTATTTGCGCAAGGCTATTTCTTGTTTGCAGCAATTTCAGTCGCATTTAGTTTTTTTTGGAATGCCGCCTTGCCGCAGTTTGAAGCGGTAACACTGTTTCATCTGCAACAAGAAGCCCATGCCTACAGTCGCATCAGACTATGGGGATCCATTGGCTTTATTGCCGCGGTGCTTGGCATCGGCCGCTTATTAGATATTCATGCCTTGGCGCTGTTGCCTTGGATTATTACCGGCTTGTTAACGGGCATCTGGCTGGTGAGCTTGGTTACCCCGGATATTTCTACTGCAAGACAGAATATCGCCTCGATAGGCATTATGCGTATTGTTAAGCAGCCCGAAGTGCTCGCGTTTTTGGCTGTCAATATGTTGTTGCAACTGGCGCATGCCCCGTATTACGTTTTTTACTCCATTTATCTTCAAAATCACGGCTATTCAACCACCTTAACCGGCAGCCTTTGGGCGTTGGCAGTCGTAGCGGAAATCGTGTTGTTTATCTACATGGGCTGGGTATTTAAACGATTTACACTGCGTAGCGTTTTGTTGTTCAGTATTGTGCTGGCGGCGGCACGCTGGTTGATCATCGGTTGGGGCGCAGATTATCTTGGTTTACTGGTGTTTGCCCAATTGTTACATGCTGCGACTTTTGCCGGTGTTCATGCGGTGGCGATGCAACTGGTGTATCAATATTTTGGTCAACACCATCAAGGCAAAGGGCAAGCGCTTTATAGCAGTCTGAGTTTTGGTTTGGGTGGCATGTTGGGGAGTTTTTACAGCGGCTATTATTGGGAGTTGCTTGGGCCACAATTGGTTTATTCGCTGGCTGCCGGATGCTGCGTTTTAGCACTGTTGATTGTGTACCTGTGGATAGGCCGGGAAAATGGCCAAAATAAACTCCTCTTGAGTTAGAATGAGCAGCAGAAAGCGTGATTATTACGCTCTAACTCCATTCATTTCAGTTTAGGAAATAGCGTGTTTGAAATAATTAAAAGCGGTGGCTGGATGATGCTGCCAATCATTTTGTGTTCAATAGGTACGATGGCAATTGTTGCCGAGCGTTTTTGGACATTACAAAGAAAAAGAATTCTTCCGCCATCCCTCGTTCCCCAAGTGTGGAAGTTGTATAGAGAAAAAAAACTCGATGATGTGGCTTTACGTCATTTAAAAAACAGTTCTCCTCTTGGAAGTATCTTGGCAGCCGGTCTTGCTAATAGCCATCACGGACGAAAGTTCATGAAGGAATGTATCGAAGAGGCCGGTCGAAAAGTCGTGCATGATCTTGAGCGCTTTCTTAATAGCTTGGGAACTATTGCGATGATTACACCATTGCTGGGGCTGTTGGGCACCGTGTTCGGTATGATTCAAGTTTTTTCTGCGATTATGGAGCATGGCGTAGGAGACCCTGCCATTTTGGGTGGAGGCATATCTGTCGCTCTTATCACGACCGCGGCGGGTTTGTCGGTCGCTATCCCTAGCTTGATATTTCATCGGTATTTTGAGCGTTTGGTTGATGATTATGTCGTCAGCATGGAAGACGAGGCTTTAAAGTTGATCGATATGCTGCACGGTGATCGGGATGAAGCTATTCATGATGCTACGAATCTGCATCTTCGTAGCAATGCCAAGGGTGTTTAATGAATTTTCAACGTAAAAAAAAGAAAAACTGGAGCTGTCAATCACGCCGATGATCGACGTGGTGTTTTTGCTGTTAATTTTTTTTATGGTGAGCACCACTTTCAATAAAGAGTCCGAACTCAAAATTAATTTGCCCGAAGCAACAGGCGCAGAAGCGGAAACTATTCCTAAATCGGTCATTCTGACCATCGATGCCGATGGTACTTATTATCTGAATGGTGAAGACAATTTACCCCATGAATTAGTGAGCCAAACAGCCGAATCGCTAAAACAAGAGTTAGTTAAAATTAAAAATTCAGCCGGAGAAATACCTTTTGTACTGAAGGCCGATGAGACAACGCCCTATAAATTCATAATGACTGCGCTGGATGTTGCTGGGCAAGTTGGCTTTAGTCATCTCAATTTCTCGCATAATATCCAACAGAAAAAATGAATAAAAAACTGGCCCGGTGGGCCCTTGATATTTGGTACCAGGATCATTTTATTGGTGCTTGGCTGATGCCATTGGGTTTTTTCTTTGCCGACTTCGTTAAGTTTAGAAAATTTTTATATCGAATAAAGGTATTAAAAACCCATAAGCTCCCAGTACCAGTGATTGTGGTCGGTAACATTACCGTGGGTGGCACCGGCAAAACTCCATTGGTGATCTGGCTAGCCCAACTGCTTCAGAATGAAGGTTTCAAACCCGGCATTATCAGCAGGGGTTATGGTGGCGAAGCACAAGCCTCGCCTCAACGGGTGAATGCTGACAGTACCGCCAGTCAGGTGGGTGATGAAGCATTACTACTGGCGAAAAGAAGCGGTTGCTCCGTTGCAGTGAGTCCTATACGGGTGGATGCAGCAAGATTATTGATCGAACAGTCGGATTGTAATGTGATTATTTCTGACGACGGCTTGCAGCACTACGCGCTGGGCAGAGACATTGAAATTGCGGTAATTGACGGCGAAAGACGCTTTGGTAACAGCTATTGCTTGCCCGCCGGACCGTTGCGTGAACCTATCGAGCGACTACAAAGCGTCGACTTTGTCGTGGTGAATGGTGAGCCATCAGAGCCGGGCGAATTAGCCATGAAGTTCGTCGGTGACACAGCAGTCAATTTACTGACCGGCGAGATCAAGCCATTATCGGAGTTCGCGGGCGTTGAATGTCATGCACTGGCAGGCATAGGCAATCCAGAGCGTTTTTTTAGTATGCTCAGGACGGCCGGTATAATAGTTGATGTTGCGCAGAGCTATCCCGATCATTATCCATTGCAACGTCAAGATATTGAATTTGCCACACCTAAACCCGTATTAATGACAGAAAAAGACGCCGTAAAATGCTTAGGCTTTGCGGGCAAACAACATTGGTTTGTGCCAGTGGTCGCCGTACCGGAAGCTGAGTTTGGCCAACGATTATTAAATTTGTTAAGAGAAAAAACATGATAGATACAAATCTGCTCGATATTTTGGCTTGTCCGCTATGTAAAAGCCCATTGATTTACAAAAAAGATCAGCAAGAACTCATTTGCCGGGCTGATCGCTTAGCCTTCCCAATTCGTGATGATATTCCAGTGATGCTCGAAGATGAGGCCCGCGAGTTAGGCACTGAAGAACTCGACGCATTATATAAATGAGCCTGTCTTTTAAGGTCGTCATCCCCGCACGCTTCGGCTCCACCCGCTTGCCGGGTAAGCCGCTGTTAGACATTGCCGGTAAGCCGATGATTGTGCATGTCTGCGAGCGGGCACTGGAATCCGGCGCCGAAGAAGTTATCGTTGCGACCGATGATGACAGGATCTTGAACGCCGTTACTGACTTAGGCATCAAAGCGGTAATGACCCACGCTGATCACCAAAGCGGTACCGAGCGACTTGCCGAAGTTGCCAGTCTGTGCGGCTGGAAAAGCGAGCAAATTATCGTTAACCTGCAAGGCGATGAGCCGTTAATTCCGCCCGACTATATCCGTGATGTCGCGGAAGCATTAGCAAGTCAACAACAAGCCGGCATTGCTACCTTGGCTGCGCGTATTAATGAGCAAGAAGAGATTTTCAACCCCAACGCGGTTAAGGTCGTACTCAATAAAGCAGGATTTGCATTGTATTTTAGTCGTGCGCCTATCCCGTGGGATCGCGATGGGTTTGCGTTAGTTGACCGACAGCTGACCAATAAAATGCCTTATCTCCGCCACATCGGAATGTATGCCTATACCGTCGATTTTTTGCAGCGTTATTGCTTATGGGAAGCCTCACCGCTCGAGTCGGTTGAAGCCTTGGAGCAATTACGGATACTTTGGCACGGCGAGGCTATTTTAGTAAAAACGGTGGCTAAAACGCCCCCTGCCGGTGTCGATACCCAGGAAGATTTACTGCGAGTCGCTCAGGCATTACAACAGCCACAAGCGTAAGTAGGTCTATTTGACATAGGGTATTAACAACAGTACCTTAGCCCGCATTTTTAACGCCACTTTACATTCGTTGCCTAAAGAGCCGTCAATGGAAGAATTTCAGAGAATTAGCCGCCTGCCGCCCTAAGTTTTTAATATCGTTAATGAGTTAAAAGCCAAAGCGCGTGCCGCGGGAGAAGATATTATCGATTTTGGTATGGGTAATCCTGATCAAGCGACGCCTCAACATATCGTCGATAAATTGATCGAAGCCGCCCAGCGCCCGGATACCCATCGTTATTCAGTGTCTAAAGGTATTCCGCGTTTAAGAAAAGCCATCTGCGACTGGTACAAAAACCGTTTTGATGTTGACTTGGATCCCAATACTGAAGCTATCGTTACCATCGGATCTAAAGAAGGCTTGGCGCATTTGGCCTTGGCAACATTAGGTCCTGGCGATACAGTGCTAGTGCCGAATCCGGCTTATCCCATTCACCCTTATGGTGTAGTTATAGCCGGTGCGGATGTGCGCCATGTACCGTTAATTCCTGGCGTGGATTTCTTCGACGAACTGGAAAAAGCCATCGTTGAATCTTGGCCCAAGCCGAAAATGCTGATAATCAATTTTCCCGGCAATCCAACTACACAATGTGTAGAGCTGGATTTCTTCGAGAAAATTATTGCGCTGGCTAAAGAGCATAAGATCTGGGTGGTACACGATATTGCTTATGTCGATATTGTTTTCGATGGTTACAAAGCACCGTCGATTCTACAAGTCGAAGGCGCTAAAGACATTGCTGTCGAATTCTTCTCCATGTCTAAAAGCTACAACATGCCGGGTTGGCGGGTGGGCTTTATGTGTGGCAATAAAGAACTGGTTGCGGCATTGGCACGTATCAAATCTTATATGGATTACGGCACCTTTGCGCCCATTCAAATCGCTGCGATCGCTGCGCTTGAAGGGCCACAGGAATGTGTTGCGGAAATTGCCGACATGTATCGCAAAAGACGCGACGTATTGTGCGATGGCTTGACGGCAGCAGGTTGGCCGGTCGAAAAACCCAAAGCGACCATGTTTGTTTGGGCGAAAATCCCGGAAGCCTATCAAAAGATGGGATCATTGGAATTTTCCAAAAAACTATTGGCAGAAGCCAAAGTGGCAGTAGCACCCGGCGTGGGTTTCGGTCAATTTGGTGACGATCATGTGCGTTTTGGCCTGATCGAATACGAACACCGCACACGCCAAGCCGTCCGGGGCATGCGCAATATGTTTAAGAACGACGGCGTTATATAAGGTCCGGCTTTACGGAATCTCTGTACAGTCCTTCGACAAGCTCCACCGCAAGGGTGGTCTAAGGACAGCCGAACGGATCAAGTTAATTCCGTTCGTGGTGAGCTTGTCGAACCATGAATGAAATTAATTTGTTCAGCGATTTT
>JAUYMX010000599.1 GCA_030699345.1 Methylococcaceae bacterium | reverse complement strand
CGTTATTTACAGTTGTGCGCCGAACACAACATGCAAGTCTGTAGTCCGACCACACCCGCGCAAATATTTCACTTACTACGTAGGCAATTAGTGCGTTCATATCGTAAGCCATTGATAGTGATGAGCCCTAAAAGTCTCTTGCGACATAAGCTTGCGGTGTCAACGCTGGAAGAATTAACCAGCGGGCAATTTAAGCCGATTATTGGCGAGCAAGATGCTATTGACCCGGGCCAAGTGTCGCGCTTGGTATTTTGCGCCGGTAAGGTCTATTACGATCTTTTAGAAGCTCGTCGCCAGAGTGATTTGCTAAACGTTGCCATTGTTCGTATAGAACAACTGTATCCGTTCCCGGATGTATTATTTAAGGCTGAAATAGCTAAATATACGCAGTTGCGGGAAGTTGTCTGGTGCCAGGAAGAGCCGCAGAATCAAGGCGCGTGGTATCAAACCAAACATCATCTTATTGATAATTTAGCAGCACACATTCCTGTTATCTACGCTGGGCGTGAAGCTTCTGCAGCACCTGCAGTCGGTAACTTTCGTGTGCATATAGAACAACAAAAAGCCGTCATACAAGCGGCTCTTTACGGCAAACCTTCAGGAAAATGATATGAGCATTGATGTAGTGGTACCCAATCTGCCCGAGTCTGTAGCTGACGCAACGTTAATAAACTGGCTTAAACAGCCTGGCGATATAGTCGCAAAAAATGAGCATTTGGTTGATTTGGAAACAGATAAAGTCGTGTTGGAAGTAACAGCGCCGGAGTCAGGAATTCTGAGCAGAATTGTTAAAGAAAATGGCTCAATCGTGTTGAGCGGTGAAGTACTTGCTGTACTTGAGCCTCAAGCTATCACAGCGCAAGCGGTCAGTATTGACCAATCGACCGAACAACAAGAGACATCAGAGCCTGTACTTAGTCCTTCGGTACGACGTTTGATTCATGAGCATGGACTCGATCCGACCTTAATAAATGGTTCAGGCAAGGATGGCAGACTCACTAAAGCCGATGTATTGGAATTCCTCAACAAACAAGCGTTACAAGAAGCGCAAATTATTCCGGCGAACAATAAAGCGTTGACAGCAGAATCCCAAAATGATGCACCTGCGCTGACGGCGGCTGGTTTGCGCCCGGAACAACGCGTCCCCATGACACGCTTACGGGCAAAAATTGCCGAACGATTATTGCAAGCCCAGCAAAATGCCGCGATGTTGACCACTTTTAATGAGGTCAACATGCAAAACGTGATTGATCTGCGGAACCAGTACAAAACCAGATTCGAGCAAAAGCATGAAGTCAAATTAGGCTTTATGTCATTTTTTGTTAAAGCATCAATAGAAGCGTTAAATCGCTTCCCTACCATCAACGCTTCGATTGATGATAATGACATTATCTATCATGGCTATTACGACATTGGTATTGCCGTTAGCACCGAGCGAGGTTTGATCGTGCCGGTGTTGCGGGACGCCGATCAACTGGATTTTGCCGGCATCGAAAAAAGCATTGTCGAGTTCGGTGCTAAAACCCGTGCGGGTACGTTAAGTTATGACGACTTAAAGGGCGGTACTTTTACTATTACCCATGGCGGTATGTTTGGTTCCATGCTCTCTACACCCATACTCAATCCACCGCAGTGCGCGATTTTAGGTATGCATGCAATTAAAGAGCGGCCAGTGGTAGAAAATGGTCAAATTGTCATTCGGCCTATCATGTATCTGGCACTGTCGTATGACCATCGATTGGTCGATGGGCGAGAAGCGGTGCAATTTTTAGTGACGATTAAAGAATGCCTGGAATCGCCCGCGCATTTACTGCTAAACATCTAAGCTCATGAAAACCAACGCTACACAGGCAGCAAACCCAGTCTTTGATGTGGTTGTGATTGGCGCGGGCCCCGCAGGCTTAGCTTGTGCTGTGCGTTGCGCACAGCTAGGATTAAGCACGGCATGCATTGACAACTGGCGGGATAAAAAAGGTCACAATAGTTTGGGCGGCGCCTATTTAAACGCCGGCTGCGTTGCGACCTTGGCAATGCTGGAGTCTGCAAAAATTTATCACACGCTTAAACATGACATTCAACAACATGGTATTCATGCAGAAGGGATAGCTTTAGATCTCCCGCAAATGCTTAAGCGCAAAGACAACATTATCGCAGCGTTACAAAACGATGCCGCCGATCTGTTTACTCACCATCACATACAGCGTTTTTTTGGCAAAGCTAAACTCATCAACGAAGGCCTGATTGAGTTTTCTCCCGCCGAGAAAGCAGCGGCAACAGAAATCATCACGGCCAGGCATATTGTACTTGCGACAGGCTCTTCTCCTTTTCAGTTACCCTGTGCGCCGATAGATAATGAAGTCATTCTCGACTCGGTTGCTGCTCTAAACTTAGATAGCTTACCTAAGCGTTTGGCCATTATTGGCGCTGGTGTTATCGGTCTTGAATTAGCAGGCATATGGAACCGGTTGGGCGTAAAAACCACGTTACTCGAAGCGCAAGACACTTTTTTAAACTTACCTGACCAACAAATTTCCCGCGAAGCCTATCGAATTTATAATAAACAAGGCTTGGATATGCGCTTGGGTGCTCGGGTGGTCGCTGCTCGTAAAACACGCCAAGGCGTGACTGTCGATTACCAAACCAACGAAGGCAGTCAATCGTTACATGTTGATAAAGTAATAGTTGCAACAGGGCGTAAACCCAATAGCGAAGATTTGGCGACAGCTGAAGCCAATTT
>JAUYMX010000598.1 GCA_030699345.1 Methylococcaceae bacterium | reverse complement strand
AAAATCCCTATACAGAGGTTACAGAAGTATGAGCGACGAACAGCCCCCCAGTAGACACTCCCCGCAAAGAAGCTGGGTCGATAAAATCAGCCATTTGCTCACAGGGGAGCCACAAGACCTGGAGGATTTACTCGAAATTTTACGCGAAGCTCGCGAAAAACGACTGCTCGATACCGATGCCTTGTCGATGATTGAAGGCGTATTGCAAGTATCACAAATGCGGGTCAGAGATATTATGATCCCGCGCATTCAAATGGTGGTTCTGCCTAGAGATGCTGAGCTGGAAACCATCATGCCTTTGGTGACCGAATTTGGTCATTCTCGTTATCCGGTTATTGACGGCGATCGTAGTAAGGTGGTCGGTATACTCTTAGCGAAAGACTTACTTGCTAAAGTACTCGAAAATAGAACGCTTACTGTTGAAGAAATCATGCGTCCGGCTGTTATCGTGCCGGAAAGCAAGCGCCTAAATGTGTTGCTTAAAGAATTGCGTACCAATGGCAACCACATGGCGGTGGTGGTCGATGAATACGGACAGGCCGCGGGGCTAGTCACCATCGAAGATGTGTTAGAGCAAATCGTTGGCGATATTGAGGATGAACACGATGATCATGAAGATGAAGGCTATATTTTTCAACGTAGCGCGAATGAATTCATGATCAAAGCGTTGATTCCCATGGACGAATTTGATGAACATTTCGGTACAGCATTAGCAACTGATGAATATGACACGATCGGCGGCTTTATCGTTAGTCAGCTTGAGCACATGCCTACAAAAGGTGAAAGCTTAGTTGTAGATAACCTGCGTTTTGAGGTCATTAGAGCGGATAGCCGTCGCGTGTACTTAGTAAAATTGAAAATCATTGAGTAGAGTAGTTATGAATGGACAAACTATATTGGTAACAGGCGGCGCTGGCTATATCGGTAGTCATGCCTGTGTTGAGTTGTTAGAAGCTGGCTTTAACGTTGTGGTGATCGACAATCTTGCTAATAGCAAAATTGAATCCTTAAATAGGGTGCGGCAAATTACCGGGCAAGCGGTGACTTTTTATCAAGGCGATATTCGTGATAAACAAGTCTTAACCGAGCTGTTTAGCAAGCATGAAATCAGTACGGTAATTCATTTTGCCGGATTGAAGGCGGTGGGTGAGTCTTGCGAACAACCGCTCAATTATTACCACAATAATGTCTACGGTACCCTGGTATTGCTGGAAGCAATGCGCGAGGCGAATGTTAAACAGCTGGTTTTTAGTTCATCTGCTACGGTGTATGGCGAATCAGATTCTGCCCAATATTCGGAACATTTTCCTCTGGGTCCAATCAATCCTTATGGTCGATCCAAGGCCATGATTGAAGATATATTAAGAGATTTATCGGCCGCAGATAGCATCACCAAGTCAGCATCACCATGGAAAATTGCCTTATTACGATACTTTAACCCTATCGGTGCTCATGAAAGCGGCTTGATTGGTGAAGATCCCAATGGCATTCCTAACAATTTAATGCCTTATGTGTCGCAAGTCGCTATTGGTAAGTTGGCGCAATTATCCGTGTTTGGCGATGATTACCCTACTCGCGATGGTACCGGTATTCGCGATTACATACATGTCGTTGATTTGGTAAAAGGGCATATCAAAGCTATTGCCGCGTTAGCGGGGGAAGGCTTTCGGCACGGGGGCTGCAAGGCTTATAACTTGGGCGCAGGCAGAGGCTGTAGCGTGCTTGAAATTATCAACGCTTTTGAAAAAGTCACTGACCGCAAAGTGCCTTATCAAATTGCCCCCAGAAGAGCTGGTGATTTAGCCGAATGCTACGCAAATCCTGAGCTGGCCTTGAAGGAGTTGCAATGGCAGGCGGAAAAAACCTTGGATGATATGGTTGCCGATGCTTGGCGCTGGCAGAGTAAAAACCCTGCAGGCTATGCCTAGTTCTTGTCTTCAAATAGGTGTGATTTAAACCATTCGACAAAGCTTGCTGCGGACGGTTTAAATCAGCAGTATTACGCCGCAGCGGTGTTTCTCAATCTGGAATAACAATGACAAAACATTTTTTCCCTGCTGCATTGTTATATTGTCTGTTTGTTATCTACGGTAGTCTGGTGCCATTGGACTACAAGCCCATCCCTCTTGATGAGGCAATTAATCAGTTTACGCATATCCGCTTTCTCAGCTTGGGTATGGCATCCAGGGCTGACTGGGTGGCTAATATCTTGCTTTATATCCCCTTGGCATTTTTGTGTTTAGGTAGCTTTAGTCGTCTAAATCACCCCGTTGCCCGAAGTTTTGCAACATTATTTGTCTTGTGTTTTTGTTTGACGTTAGCAGTTGCAATTGAGTTTACCCAGCTGTTTTTCCCCCCTCGTACTGTGTCAGTTAATGATTTGATTGCTGAGACACTAGGGACGCTTTTAGGAATCGGGTTTTGGCATGGCTTCGGCCGGTACTTGATGAAATTGTATCAACGCATGATGACGGGCGGCTTTTTGTCGATTAATGCCAGCATCATTTTTTATGTGTTGATTTATCTGGCTTTAAGTTTCTTTCCTTATGATTTCGTTACAGGGCAAGCTGAGTTGGAAGTAAAGCTCGCCACCAGTAATGATGCTTTGATCATGTCGCTGGAGGCATGCGCCGAAGATATACCTCGGTGCCTAGTAAAATTATTGGTTGAAATCCTGGTGTTGTTGCCGCTAGGGATGTTGGTGGCTTTACACCCTCATTTCTCTCACAAAGTACTTACCGCTGCATTAACGGGGTTCTTTTTAGGATTTGTTATCGAAATCGTGCAATTTTTTATGGTGTCAGGAGTTGCTCAAGGTATTTCTGTAGGTACCCGCATGCTGGGTGTGGTGGCAGGCACCTTGTTATGGCAATTTTTGAGTAAGCAAAATTTTGCTGATTGGGCGGGGCGTATTCGGCCGATGTTGCTGTTGTCACTGCTACCGTATATTGCGTTAGTACTTGTCGTTAATGGATTTACTCATGGTGACTGGGTGGCTGTCGATCAGGCCTTAGTAAAATTGGCGGAGACAAATTTTCTTCCGCTTTACTACTTTTACTACACTACTGAAACAGTGGCGTTGGTCAGTTTACTTAGCAATATTGGAACGTATCTGCCGATTGGTCTAATTTATTGGACGTGGTCTTTAACAACGGATTCAGCAAAAAAAATACATTGGTTTTGGGTTGGTCTGACTGCCGCCGCTGCGGCGGTTATTTTGGAAGTAGGCAAGCTTTTTCTGGTAGATAAACATCCTGATCCCACTGACATTTTTATAGCCTTCGCGGCGGCCGCAGGCAGTTATGCGTTTATGCGGCGACTAATGATGGGACCAAGTCCCCAGGCACATTTTGAAGTTGAAGCGACGAAAACTTACGTTGAACTAGCGCCGCCTAACCGCATAATTACTTATGAAATAGACCCAAGAGGCAGAGTCTTTGCGGTCGGTTTGATGGTCATTATTGCTTATGCATTGGTGACTTATCCGGTTGGCGCAATAGGGCTAGCCGGTTTTTTTTGCGTTTATAGCTATCAGTTATGGCGATTTCCAGCGGCTTGGTTAATCGCTATCCCCGCACTGTTACCCATATTGGATTTTGCCCCTTGGACAGGTAGATTTTTTTTCGATGAATTTGACTTGTTGCTGTTAACAACTCTGGCCGTTTATTACTGGCGTATGCCCAAGCAGTCGGCAACACCTTTATTTTCTAAGGCCACACGGCTAGTGTTGTGGGCATTTGTTCTTGTTTATGCGATTAGCTTATTGAGAGGCTTACTGCCGTTACTGCCTATAGATGCCAATACATTTACCAGTTATTACAGTAACTACAACAGCCTACGCATAGCAAAAGGTGTCGTGTGGGCGTTGTTGCTGTTGCCGTTATTAAGGCGTGCGATTCAAGATTATCCACAAGCCAAAAACTATTTTGTCTATGGCGTGCTAGCGGGGCTTAGTGGCGTAATTGGCGTTTCAGCCTTGGAAAGATTTTTGTTTCCCGGGTTATTTGATTTTGCCACCGATTATCGCATCACCGCTTTGTTTTCCAGTATGCACACGGGTGGTGGACATATAGATGCTTATCTTGCGTTGGTTTTACCTTTTGTTGCGTTGCTGTTACTTGACTCATCACTGATAATCAATATTTTTGGTGGGTTCTTCTTTATCGCAGGGATTTATACGCTGCTCGTTACTTTTTCACGGGGCGTCTACCTGGCCTTTGCCGTCTCTATGGTGGTGCTGATTATTGGGGCAGTGATTAATTTTAAGAATAGATCTGGCGGAGTTGCCGGAAAAATTGTGCTGCCAGTGCTGCTGTTAATCGTTATGCCGATAGCATTCATGCCTATTGTTCAAGGTGATTTATGGCAGCAAAGATTAAGTTCCATCAGCAAGGACATGCAAACGCGCATCACACATTGGCAAGAGATCCTGCAATTGCGTGATGACTCAATCGCTACTGATCTGTTTGGCATGGGCTTGGGAAGCTATCCCCGAACTTATTTCTTAATGACCATAGCTGATAAGCCATTGGCAACGTATCAAATAGAACGCGAGCTAGATAACAATTACCTAAAGCTTAGCGCCGGCGGCTCTCTTTACCTGGGGCAATATATTCACCTTGAACCACAGACGCAGTACACATTGGCTGCCGATTTACGTAGTGATTTTGACAGTGTGGCGGTTAGTGCCCCGATCTGTGAAAAGTCCTTGTTATATTCATTCCGATGTATTGGCAATGTGTTAAAAAACAAGTCCATACCCGGTCGCTGGGAGCACATTGAGCAGACCATTGATAGTAGCGAGTTAGCAGAAGATGGGCGTTTGAGCTGGCGGCCAGTACAGCTGGCATTGGCGAATGCCAATAAAAAAAGGTCGGTTGATGTTGATAACATCAAATTGTTGGACACATCAGGTAACAACCTTCTTGCCAATGGCGATTTTAGTCAAGGCAGCGACTTTTGGTTTTTTATTACCGATGATCATCAGTCCGGTAATGTTGATAACTTCTGGGTGCAGCTACTATTTGATCAAGGCTGGTTGGGGATAATTACTTTTTTACTGCTAATTATTAAGGCAGTGGTCAAACTCTGTAAAACACTTTTCACCGATAGTATTGCAGTCGTTTTATTAGCATCTTTAACCGGATTTTTTACCGTAGGATTGGTTGCTAGCCCTTTTGATGCGCCAAAAATAACACTGTTGTTGTTTTTTATGGTGTTTATCGCTTTACGAGAATTGCCCAGACAGGAGCCGTTAAGACCTTAGGGAACCTCGAAAAAACCATTCCGATCATGGTTCGACAAGCTCACCACGAACGGAACTCCTTGATGTTTAAGACACCGCTCGCACTGAGTTTATCGAAGTACAGGGTTTTTCGAGGTTCCCCTTAGTGTGCTGGTATCGTAGTAGTTTCTATTCAAGAAAGTTAAAACGTGGTTGGCAAAATTACTGCTAGTATTATCGAAGCGTACAACAGCTGATATGTTAACTATGAAAGCAGTGTAAAGGACGAGGTAAGTCGATGAGTATGGGAAACAGTCAAAAATGTCGGTTTTTTTTCAATCAATCCGCAACAGTATTTGCAATTGCATTTTGTCTTATTAACTTGGCAGAAAATGCTAATGCCCAAGTTACGCTTGCAGATACCGTAGAAAAAATAAAACCCAGTGTTGTTGGTATTGGTACATTTATGCCTAAACGCAGTCCGCGAGCGTTATTTTTAGGGACTGGTTTTGTGGTTGGTAATGGGGAGGTGGTTGTGACTAATGCTCATGTTATCCCTGAGGCATTGGATAAAGATCATCTGGAAGAACTAGCAGTATTTTATCGAAATGGCACAGATGAAAAAATTGTTACCGCTACAGAAATTGCAGTGGACAAAGATCATGATTTGGCAGTTTTGAAATTATCCGAAGGACGGTTGCCGCCTTTCAAGTTGGGTAATGT
The DNA here is from genome assembly GCA_030699345.1 of Methylococcaceae bacterium. Lineage (GTDB taxonomy): Bacteria > Pseudomonadota > Gammaproteobacteria > Methylococcales > Methylomonadaceae > JABFRC01. Next base: position 1,699 of record JAUYMX010000598.1, on the reverse strand, counting down.
CTCTTCGGTAAGAGAAGGCCAGCTCTACGCTTTTACCGGGTATCCCATCGGTATGGTATTGGGGCTTCATCCTGTGACGCATAGAGGGATTATTTCCGCGATTAGTCCAGTCGCCATTCCCTTGATTAGAAGCAATAAGCTCAACGAGAAGTTACTAAAACGACTGCAAGATCCTTACCCAGTGTTTCAATTAGATGCTACTGCTTACCCAGGTAACAGTGGGAGTCCATTGTACGATACTGAATCAGGCGAGGTTATTGGTGTTATAAATAAAGTCTTTATACAAGAAAGTAAAGAAACCGCCATAACTAAACCAAGCGGTATTACTTACGCTATTCCTGTTAATCATGTAGAAAAATTGTTACGTGATAAAAAATTATATTGAGATATTAAACAGCCAACTTTCATTGGTTGAGTTATAAACGTAGAGAAATAATATGATACGTATTTTCCGACACTATATATCAAGAGCCTATTTATGGCTGGTATTCATTGAGTTTATTATTTTTTTTGCCGCCATGTATTTTGGCAGCAACGTTCGGTTCTTAGCCGCTGAATCCTGGTATACAGAACAGGACATGCTAGTAGCAAGTGGAGTATTTTCGGTTGTGTTAACACTCACTTGCTCAGGTTTGGGGTTATATAGAAGGACATTGAGTTGGGAAGATTACAATTTATTAGCGAGAACATTTGTCAGTTTTTTACTGACGCTATTTGTTATTGTTACTATTTATTATTTTCTACCTAATTTTCTTATAGGTCGAAGTGTATTGCTTTATGCAATTGGTTTTGCATTTACCGGTTTAATGTTGACCCGGTTTTTGTTTTACCGATTAGTTAATATTGAAAATTTAAAAAAGAGAGTATTAATAATAGGTGGGGGGAAAAAAGCACATAGTCTTATTTCATTGAATGAATCATTCATTCATAAAGGTTTTACTATTGCTGGATTTATTATATTGCCAGATGAAGAATCCATAATTGAGGATCACCTAACAATTCCTTTAACTAGTAAACTAAGTGATATTGTTGAACAACATCGTATTGATGAAATTGTTATTGCTTTGGACGACAAACGTCGCGGCATGCCTGTTGATGACTTGCTAGATTGCAAAATGTCCGGTACGTCCATCATGGATACAATTACTTTTTATGAACGTGAAAAAGGAATTATCTCGTTGGAAGATGTTTATCCTAGCTGGCTGCTATTTTGTGATGGTTTTGCACAAGGTGGTTTTAGAGCGTTGGAGAAAAGAGTTTTTGATGTTTTTTCCAGTCTGATATTACTGATGGTGGCTTGGCCATTTATGGTATTAACGGCGCTGGCTATATGGATAGAGAGTGGCTTTAAGGATCCGGTGTTATATCGGCAAGTACGTGTCGGAGAGGGTAATAAGCGTTTTGATGTGCTGAAATTCAGAAGTATGCGTACTGATGCGGAAAAAAACGGTGCGCAATGGGCACAACAACAAGATAATCGAATCACTCGCGTGGGTAGCATTATCCGAAAATGCCGAATTGACGAATTGCCCCAGATTTTCAATGTACTAAAGGGTGAAATGAGTTTTGTCGGTCCTCGTCCTGAGCGGCCTGAGTTCGTTAAGGGGTTTGACGAAAGAATTCCTTATTATCGTGAGCGGCATCGCGTTAAGCCTGGTATTACCGGTTGGGCACAATTATGTTATCCCTATGGTGCTGA
>JAUYMX010000594.1 GCA_030699345.1 Methylococcaceae bacterium | reverse complement strand
CCGATATGCACAATGCCATTTTCAAAAAGCCGAGAATGAATTGCCTTATCTTTAAAAAATACAGTGAGTTTTGCCATTGCGTTAGTTAAGTTAAGCTCTAAACGAAATTTGAGTATAGACTCAATTATTGGTTGTTCAAGCGAACTGACATTTTGTAGGTGGGGCTAACAGCTAAAGCTTGTTGCATTATTTGGGTAAAAACTTAACCAACTTAACGGCGTTATTGTCACGCTCAATAATTTCCAGCAAATGCCCGTGTAATCTCACGCTGGTGCCGGTATCAGGAATGGTTTCCATAAATTCAATAATGAGCCCATTGAGTGTCTTGGGGCCTTCGGTAGGTAAAGACCACTGGGTAATTCGATTGAGTTCTCTTAAATTGATATTGGCATCAACTAAATAACTGCCGTCATGCTGTGCTTTTACGCCGACTTCATTAGTAATTAATTCACCAACAATTTCTTGTAATAAATCATCCAAAGTCACCAAGCCTTGTACGTCCCCATATTCATCAACGACTAAGCCTAGGCGCGATTTTTCTTGTTTGAAACGCTGCATTTGATTATGTACAGGCGTGTTTTCGGGAATAAAAGTGGGCTTATCGAGATAGTTAATCAGGGTTTGTTTATCAAAATTCGGTCGGTTAAACAGTGCCAGGACTTTTCTTAAGTCCAAAATACCGATAACGCGGTCGACACTTTTTTTGTAAACGGGCAAGCGAGTATGCGGGCTCGACTCTATGCAGCTGACAATACCATCAATGGGCAGTTCCAAATCAATACCGACAATTTCATGGCGTGGTGTCATGATGTCTTCAATAGTTGCAGACTCAAGATCGAGTATACCCATCAGCATTTTTTGATAACGTAGCGGCATGATGCTTTCTGCTTCGGCAATGATGCTTTTTAATTCGTCTTTATTAAGTAGATCGTGGTTAGTTTTTTTCATATCTACGCCGATCAACCGCAGCAATAGATTTACAAACAGATTAACGAACCAGACTATCGGGTAAAAAATTTTAAGTAGAGGGGTATAAACCCATGCGGCAATGAATGCGAGTAGTTCCGGTTTGACGGCGGCAAGTGTTTTGGGAGTGACTTCCGAAAAAATCAGCATGACTAATGTTAAAACCCCAGCAGCGATAGCGATGCTCGATTCTTGATCGTCGGGGAAAAGGCGGATAGCGATGACTGTGGCGACCGATGCTGCAACGGTGTTGACGAAATTGTTGCAAAGTAAAATCAAGCCCAGGATGCGGTCTGGGCGTTGTAACAATCTTTGCGCCTTGATCGCGCCGGAATGTTTGAGTTTAACTAGATGCCTTAATCGATAACGATTTAAGGTCATTAAAGAAGTTTCAGAACCGGAAAAAAAGGCAGAAAGAATAAGCATTGCGGCAAGAATGCCAAACAATATGCCGAGGGATAAATCGTTCAAAGAGAGTCTCTGGGGTTGTTAGAACGCTTGTAGTGTCTACGATGGGGATTTTTTGTCAAGCAATCTAGTCCGGCAAGCCGCCTAAACTATTAGCAATCAACATTAAAAAAAATACAAAACTACTTGATACAACGGCAGTTTACCCATAAAGGTGATGTCGATTTTAAAACCGTGCAGAGTAGTCAAATAAATTACTTGGACTATAGTTACTGGCATTCTGTAAGCGCAGTGCCAGAGTTTTGACACTGTTTTTTGAATATCTCTTTGTTAATAATGAGAATAAAAGATGGCGTTGCCGCGTATTTTGTTGATTGATGATAACAAGCCAAGAGCTCAGTCGCTTGAGATAGTGCTCCGCTTCATGGAGTTTGAGATTGAAACCGTCGGTTCTTTTGAATATGACGTCTATCTTGATAACCCAAGCCAGTGGATTGCTATTTTTGTCGGTGACGGTCTGGAAAAACAGGCGGTAATTATCAGCGATGTTGCCGGGCGTGAATCTGGCGTTCCAGTCATCCTATTGATCGACAAGGGGCGAGCCGAACAAATATCTTCAGCAATAAACGCCAAGCTGTTGCAGGTGCTGGAATGTCCTGCTACGTATTCAGATTTGAAACTGTTATCGGAAAAACTCACTGGTTTTTACGCCACTGATAAAGTGCTGCAAAGAAGCGGCGATGACCGTCGGCAATTTGACCGGCGTCGGCAACCGTCGATTGCAAGATTAAAGGGCAATAGCAGCGGAATGACTGCAATCCGGAAACTCATTTCGCAAGTCGCCGAGTCTGATGCTACGGTGCTGATTCTGGGCGAATCGGGAACCGGCAAAGAAGTCGTTGCCAGAGCATTACACGATGCCTCATTACGTGCCGACAAGCCGTTTGTGCCAATTAACTGCGGCGCCATTCCGGGCGAGTTGTTGGAGAGCGAACTATTCGGGCACGAAAAAGGTGCATTCACAGGAGCGCTGAGTGCAAGACAGGGACGCTTTGAAATGGCCGAGGGTGGCACGCTATTTCTGGATGAAATTGGCGATATGCCCGTGTCCATGCAAGTCAAATTATTGCGGGTATTGCAAGAACGAACCTTTGAGCGGGTAGGCAGTAACCGAACGATTCATTGTGATGTGCGCGTTATCGCTGCGACGCATAGACATCTTGAAAACGAAATCAGAGAAAACCGTTTTCGAGAGGATTTGTTTTATCGCTTAAATGTGTTTCCTATAGAAATTCCCGCTTTAAAAGAACGGGTTGAGGACATTCCCTTATTGGTTAATGACCTTATCGTCAGAATGGAATCTACCAATCGCGGTACCGTAAGGCTGACTCCCGCCGCACTTGCGGTGTTAATGCAGCATGATTGGCCGGGTAATGTCAGAGAGTTGGCAAACCTGATTGAAAGATTAGCCATCATGTTCCCTAAAGGATTGGTTGATGCTGCAGATTTACCGGAAAAATTCCAGCATTATCAGGTGCCTGAAGGTTTGACCATAGAATTGCCGAAAACGTCGCATGATGAGGAAGATGACGCGGGCGCAACTATAGAAGTAGTCGGTCATTTTGATAGTTTGACGTCGCCGTTGGTGCAATTACCAGCGCAAGGGATTGATCTGAAAGAATATCTCAATGTCATGGAAATGGACTTAATACGTCAGGCCTTAAATGAATCTAATGGCGTGGTTGCGCACGCAGCCAAACGCTTGAACATGCGCCGCACTACACTGGTGGAAAAATTACGTAAGTTTGATGTGCAACGCTGATTGGCGGGTCAAATTACTGGCGGTAATTTTTAACATGTTGAAATAATTGATATTTATAACTTGGTCTGATTGTTGCTGTGCTTCAGGATGAGTCAAAAAACAAAATATCAGCCATGAACATTCAAAATAACGATAACGCCCACAAAACTGAACAACTCACCGATGCCTTTCGTGCATTTAATGAGTGGTCGGAGCATTTGTCAGCCTCCTACCAAGGGCTGGAAGAACAGGTGGCGAAACTGCATGGCGAGCTGGCATTTGCACGCAGTGAGCGGCTAAAAACCCTGGAAGAAAAAGAAAAACTCGCCTCTCGCCTTGAGAGAATCCTGGCGGCATTACCCGCGGGGGTCATCGTACTGGATGCGGTTGGTAAAATTCTGGATTGCAACGCGTTGGCAATCACCTTTTTGGGTGAGCCCTTACTTGGCGTATCTTGGTCTAAAGTGGTTGAACGCAGTTTTATGCCCATTTTTGATAACCCGCACGAACGCCAGTTAATAAGCGGTAAACCCGTCAGTATTACTTACAGTCAGTTGGAAAATGACGCCGGACAAATCATCCTGTTGTCAGATGTCAGCGAAATGCGCAGCTTGCAGGAATTATTAAATCAACAAAAACAGCTATCGGCGATGGGCGAAATGGTCGCGAGCATGGCGCATCAGGTCAGAACACCGCTGGCTACAGCTATTCTTTATTCCTCACAACTGGGTAATCCATCGTTAGATGAAACAAAGCGCCAACGTTTTGCGCAGAAAATTCTTGAGCGCCTGCAATACCTGGAGCGGCAGGTCAACGATATGCTGATCTTTGCCAAAGATGGCCGCTTATCCATGGAGAACTTTTCGCTGCATGCCTTCTTAGAATGCCTTAACGAAACATTAAAAGATTATGTAGGGCAGGGTCGGGTGGATGTGCAAATTATCAATGCTGCGCACGATGATGTGATGTTGGGTAATGAAAATGCCTTGCGCGGTGCATTAATGAATGTCTTGAACAATGCTGTCGATGCACTTGGCAACATGGAGAGTGAGCAGGGGCTCATTACCATCAACGTCAGCCAACCGGATGCGCGCAATTTGAAAATTGTCATCAAGGATAATGGGCCAGGCCTCGCTAAAGAACATTGCCAGCGTATTTTTGAGCCGTTTTTTACCACCAAAACCAATGGCACCGGCTTAGGGCTGGCAGTGGTTGATAGTGTGGTTAAAGCGCATCGCGGCCAAGTTTATGTCGCCTCGGCCTTAGATGCTGGAGCGACTTTTACATTTATTTTGCCCTGCGTCATGCAGACACCCGAGTTATTGCCGGGTGGTTTTTCGGGTAAAAATCTCAGTCAGGAGAATCACCATGAAACCGTTTGATGTACTGGTTGTTGAAGACGATCTGTCTTTATGTGAGGCCTTGTGCGATACCTTGGAGATTCAAGGCTATCGGGTGACGTCTGCTCGCAATGGTACAGAAGCGTTGATCAAACTGGCTTCTGAACAATTCAAGTTGGTGGTCAGTGATGTACAAATGCCGGTGATGGATGGCCTGGAGTTACTGGCCAACATCCAGCTTAAATATGCGCAAACGCCGGTGTTATTAATGACCGCCTACGGCACTATTCCAAAAGCCGTGGAAGCCATGCAGGCGGGCGCTTGTGATTACCTGATCAAGCCTTTTGATGCCAATGCGCTGGTCAGCAAAGTCGCCGAGTATGTGAACACTGACTCTGCTGCTTCGACTACGTTGGAGCGCGTGGTGCAGGATGAAAGCATGAAAAAGCTTTATGCGTTGATTGCCAAAGTTGCAAAAACCGAGGTGGCGGTGTTGCTGCAGGGAGAAAGCGGCACCGGTAAGGAAGTGATTGCCCGCTATATTCATGAAAATTCGTTGCAACATGCAGGCCCCTTTGTCGCCGTCAACTGCGCGGCCATTCCTGAAAACATGCTCGAAGCCATGTTGTTCGGTTACGAAAAAGGCGCCTATACCGGTGCGGTCCAGTCCATGTCAGGTAAGTTTGAACAAGCCCAGGACGGCACACTGTTATTGGATGAAATTGGTGAAATGGATGTGAACTTGCAGGCAAAGTTATTGCGGGTGTTGCAAGAAAAAGAAGTGGAGCGCTTGGGGAGCAATAAAAAAATCAAACTCAACGTCAGAATTTTGGCGGCTACCAATCAAAATTTGAGAACACAACTGGAGCAAGGCCGGTTTCGTGAAGATTTGTATTACCGCCTGAATGTATTCCCTATCAATATTCCAGCATTGCGCGACCGACCAGGCGATATTTTGCCGCTGGCAACAGAATTACTGCGACGGCACAGCCCAAGGGGCAAATCTTTGCCTCGTTTCGATGCCCAGGCAATAGCAAAAATGCGCGCTTATCAATGGCCGGGCAATGTTAGAGAGCTTGATAACGTGGTGCAACGAGCACTTATTTTACGTACTGCAGATGCCATTACTGTTGATGATTTAATCTTTGAAAGTACCGGTAATTTAATCAATATTGATCCAATCAAAGTACCTGCATACCAAGAAAATGTCATTGAAAATAAAGAAGAAAACGTCGATTTAGCACGGCTGGATGCAAACGTTCGCAACACCGAAGAAAACATCATTTTACAAACCTTGCAGATGGAAAATGGCAGCCGAAAAACGACGGCAGAAAAACTTGGCATCAGCCCTAGAACCTTACGTTACAAAATTGCACGCATGAAAGATTCTGGTGTGGTGATTTCTTGTTAAGTGGCACTAAAAATGCTTAATAAGATTTATATGAACAAAACGTCAAGGAAACTGCCATGAGCGAAATGAATGTTAACCAGGTATTGGCGCAAATGCGTGCGATGTCCTTGGAAGCCGGCGGCAAACCGCAAGCCTCGGAAACAACTGGTAATGCTGATTTTGCGGCCATGCTGAAACAATCCATCGATTCAGTAAATGATACCCAGCAAACCGCCGGAAAAATGACCAGCGCATTTGAAACCGGCGATTCTTCAGTGAATCTTGCGGAAGTGATGGTGGCAACTCAAAAAGCCAGCGTGTCATTTCAAGCCATGGTGCAGGTGCGCAATAAGTTGGTCGAAGCGTATAAAGATGTCATGAACATGCCCATGTAGCCTATACAACCCGTAAATAAACAATGAGCGAACAAACTGGTTATGAATTAGTGGCAGACAATCCTCGGCTGGATGTTGTCACCTTGGGGTCGGAGGCTAGCAAGGCGGTTAACCCGTTGCTGGCCAAGGTCGATGCCCATCCGGCTATGCGCGGTTTGGCGGGCCTGTCTATCGCCAGACAAATCGGGTTAATGCTGGGCATAGCCCTGAGTGTTGCGATCGGTGTTGCTATTGTTGTGTGGTCGCAAGAATCTTCTTATAGCCGCCTGTATGCAGAAATTGGTGAAAAGGATGTCGCCGAAATTATTGAAGTTCTTAATACGCAAGCCATCAAGTATAAAGTTGAAGCCGGATCTAATGCCATTTT
>JAUYMX010000590.1 GCA_030699345.1 Methylococcaceae bacterium | reverse complement strand
CAAATCGTAGGTGATGTCGGGGTTGAAGCCCATTGGCCAGTAGATGGCTGCTGCGGGTGGCCAGAATATTGAAACGACGCGGAATTTCGCTCTCAACCTGCCTTCTTTGACAGTTTTACCGCCTTTTTCTAAGCGATAAGGGATACCGGATTCAGGCGGTATGCCCGCGGCGGTCCAGAAAAACGGTTTGGTGGTGACTTTGCCGTCGGCCTTGATGTCTACTGGTTCTGGTCTTTTGTAGACATACAAATCGGTGCCTGTCGGCACTTTAAAGGTGCCGGTGGTAGTGCAACCGGTGACCATGACCAGTACCGCCAAGGCTAACGCTATTTTTTTTATCATCGTAGTTTTCTCCAGGTTGAGTGGGACCTTAATTATCCCAGCGCTTAAAAATCAAAGAGGTATTGATGCCGCCGAACGCGAAATTGTTACTCATTACATAGTCGCAATCGAGTTTACGGACATCCTCTTTAATGTAGTCCAGCCGGGCACATTCCGGGTCAATGTTGTCAAGATTGGCCGTGGCATGAAACCAGCCTTCATTCATCATATTGATCGCGACCCAGGCTTCCAGCGCACCGCACGCGCCCAGGGTATGACCGGTAAAGCTTTTCATTGAACTGATGGGGGTATTGCCGCCAAACACAGCAAAGGTTGCATGGCTTTCCGCTTTGTCGCCGTGTTCGGTGGCGGTGCCGTGGGCACTGATATAACCGATGGCCGCGGGTTCAAGCTGCGCATCTTGTAACGCCAAGCGCAGAGCAATCTGCATGCTGGCACTGTCGGGTTGGGTGACATGCAAGCCGTCGGAATTAGTGCCGAAGCCGACCAGCTCGGCGTAGATGTTAGCCCCACGTGCCAAGGCGTGTTCGAGTTCTTCTAAAATAAGGGTGCCTGCACCTTCGCCTATCACCAGGCCGTCACGATCTCGATCGAAAGGCCGTGGGCTTTTATCGGGTTCGTCGTTACGCAAACTGGTAGCAAATAAGGTATCGAAAACGGCCGCTTCCGTCGCGGAAAGTTCTTCTGAACCACCGGCAATCATCACTTGCTGACGGCCGTATTTGATCGCTTCATAAGCATAACCGATACCCTGACTGCCGGAAGTGCAGGCGCTGGAGGTGGTATACACTCGGCCATTGATGCCGAAAAACAAGCCGATGTTGACGGGCGCGGTATGCGCCATCATGCGGATGTAAGAGGTGGCATTGAGGCCGTCAACCGCATGATTAATCAGCATGTTGCCGAATTCGGCCACAGCATCCAAACTGCCTGCGCAACTGCCGTAGGCAATACCCGTTTGTCCGCTACTAAGACAGGGATCGTTTAATAATCCGGCATCAATCAGCGCCAACTCGGTGGCATAAGTGGCAAGCAACGCCACCTGGCCCATACTGCGAGTCTGTTTTCTGGTGTAATGAGCGGGCTTAACAAAATTCACCGGCGCAGCCAGGCGGGTGTTCAAGCCCTCATATTTCGCCCAATCATGCATGGTTTGAATACCGGTGATTTGGTTTTTAAGGCGCTCGGCAACGGTCTGCCAATCGTTGCCGATAGGGGAAATACCCGCCATGCCGGTGACTACCACGCGTTTTAGCATAAGCCACCATTTACCGAAATCACTTGCCGGGTAATGTAAGCGGCATCTTCAGACATTAAAAACGCCACCAGTGCCGCAACCTCTTTGGGGCTGCCGACTCGACGCGCCGGAATCATTTTTTTGATTTCTTCCAGAGGTAACTCGTTGACCATATCTGTTTCGATCAGGCCGGGTGCCACACAATTAACGGTAATGTCACGTTTGGCTAATTCCAGCGCCAGTGCTTTGGTGGCTCCGATAATACCGGCTTTGGCTGCGCTGTAATTGACCTGGCCGCGGTTGCCCATTATTCCTGACACCGACGATAACGTGACGATGCGTCCGGGTTTACGCCGCCTGACCATCGGCATCACCACCGGCTGCAACACGTTGTAAAAACCATCAAGATTGCTGTGAATAACGCTGTCCCACTCTTCACCGGTCAATGAAGGAAAGGCGTTGTCGGCGGTAATACCTGCATTGCAGACCACGCCGTAATATGCGCCATGGCTTTCAATATCCTGATTGATTTGTTCGCCGCATTGCGCGCGATCGGCAATATCAAATTGTAAAATCCGCGCCGATTGGCCCAGCTGCCGGATTTCTGCGGCTACTTCTTCGGCCTGAGCGCGCTGACTGCGGCAATGAACCACCAAATCGAAGCCCTGCTTAGCGAGGTACAGGGCGATGGCTTTACCAATGCCGCGACTGGAGCCGGTGACTAAAATAGTTTTATTCATTAGTTTGTATGTTGTTTAACGGCGGTTGATAGACATTCAGATTAGCGGTGATGTCGACATCATCACCCAAAATTCGGCAGTCGAAAACGCTTAAATTATCATCTTGGAAAATTCTTTCGACCTCTACCGTCAATTTTGCGCCAACCCGGAATTCACCTGTATTGCTGCTATAGCGCCGTGTTCCCAGCAAAAATCCCAAGCGGATCGGTTGATTGGCTTGCTTCGCCAGCGCACCGGCATATGCGGCGATGGTTTGCGCCATGTATTCAATGCCAACCCAGGCGGGCACGCTGTTTTCATCACCGGCCAGCAGGCCATCGCCGCGCACCACCAGTTCAGCGCTCAAGCGATTGTCGTCATAATCAATAACTCGATCCAGCAACACCATTTCACCCGAATGTGGAATCAGCGAGGCAACATCATTCATGCGCGCGTCACCACAATGGATAAATTACTACCGCCAAACGCAAACGAGTTACTTTGGCAGGTGTTGATGTTACGGCCTAAGCGGTTGCCGTTTTCTACCAAGTTTAATGGCGGCAATGCCTCATCCGGTTCGTCATTATTAATATTGGGAATCAACGTCCCGAGCTCATCATTGCTGGTTAATAATAGCCAACAAAAAGCCAATTCCAATGCCGCTGCTGCGCCCAGCGTATGCCCGGTCATGCCTTTGCTGGAACTTGCCGCGACCGATGTGCCGAATAAGGCATTCACGGCTTTACTTTCCATTTCATCATTCAATTTTGTCGCCGTGCCGTGCAAGTTTATGTAATCAATTTGCGCAGGAGTTTTACCGGCATCATCCAGGGCAATCTGCATGGCTCTGATCACCTGGGTTGCCTCCGGGTCAGGTGCAGAAAAATGATGTGCATCGCTGGTTACACCAATGCCTTCTAATATCACCGGCCCGGGTTCAGTGCTTAATACAAATAGACTGACGGCTTCACCCACATTAATCCCGTTACGGTGCCTGCCAAAGGGCTTGCACAAGCCGGTGCTGATAGATTCTAGCGCGGCAAAACCATGGGTGGTTAATCCGCATAAACTGTCGGCACCGCCCACGATCACCGCATCGCATAACCCCAAGCGGATTAAACGCCGCGCCGAGGCAAACGCCTTGCCGCTGGAAGAGCATGCGGTAGAAATTGTGTAGGCCGGGCCTTTAACCCCAATAACATCAGCCAAAAAATCAGCCCCCGCCCCCATTTGCTGCTGCTTGTAATGATATTGTTCCGGCATTGCGCCATGCTCGGCTAAATGCGTCAATGCCAATTCGGTGTTGCGCACACCGGAAGTGCTGGTACCCAGCACAATACCGATCCGGTCAGCGCCAAATTTGGCGATCATGGCCGTCACCGTCAGCTGAATCTGGCTTAATGCCGCCAACAGCAGACGATTATTGCGGCAGTTATAAATCCCCCCCATCCCCCCTTTTTCAAAGGGGGGGAATGAATTGATTTCCGGTAATTCAGCTACAACTTGTCCGACCCACTGCTGTGGTCCAAACTCATCGCAGGGCACCAATCCCGAGCGATCGCCAGCCAACAAACGCGTTAATACTTCAGTTTTGCTATTACCGGCCGCACACAACAGGCCTACGTCATTAAGGTACAGGGTCATAGCTTATCGTTTTAATATGTAGCCGGTAGTGGTACTGAAAGTTAACCAGATCAACCTCTTTAGGCCACACGAGATCGGGCGTTAGATAATCAACTTCCACTTGTATTTTATCTTCGAGATATAAACTGCGTTTGTTTCCAGTGCTTTCCAATCGCCATTGGCCAGGGAGAATTTTTTGCAGCTCGGTAAGCGGCCAATAAACCAACTGCAAATCGGTAATGAAGAATTCGGGATTGACCGATGCAGGCAGTAACGGGCTTTTATCGGCCACGATGGTTTTGCCGTCGTAAGTCAAATTGAACAAACTCAAGCCGTCATTACTGAGCCCGGACATCGCGATATGCTGCGCATCCAATTCCAGAACTGCCAGCAGGGATTCCTGCCGGTCGGCCCATACGGCGGTGAGTTGCTGCACGACGCGCCGGGCGGGTCCTATAGGCTGGGCCATCGGCATTATTGCCGGCTTGTCGGCAACTTGTTCCGGCGGCATTAGTACACAAGCAGTTAAGCTCAAACAAAAGGCGCTGGTTAATAATCTTGGCGACATATTTCAGCGAGAGTATCCAAGCGGGGGCGGGCATTTTTAACATAGGGATTATTTTCATCCCAGGCATAGCCTGCCAGTATTGAACTAATCATGGCTTTAATGTCGGGTTGTTGTTTGGGATGAAAGATAACATCCTGAAAGCGGCCGTCGTACCAGGCATCGACAAACACCCTGAAGGCGTTGACGCCGCGTTGCAACGGTTCTGCGTAGTCTTGTTGCCAATCCACCGATTCATTGTTATTAAATTGTCTGACCAATGCATCTGCCGCCAACGTGGCTGATTTCATCGCAATGGTTACCCCGGATGAAAATACCGGGTCCAAAAATTCACCGGCATTGCCTAATAAAGCATAACCGTTGCCAACCAGGCTTTTGACATTGGCGGAATAACCTACGATGGTGTTGATTTGCTCATCGAATACGGCGTTTGCAAGCAAGCTAGTCAGGCTGTCATCTTGCTTGATAATGTCTTGCAGCGCTTGGTTGTGATCGTCCCGGCCGTTAAAAAACTCGGGCTCGGCAACCACGCCGATGCTGCTGCGACCGTTACTGAATGGAATCAGCCAATACCAGACATCTTTATGTTCAGGATGTACGGTGATACGGATTTTGTTTCTATCAAACCAGTTGTCGGTAATGCGGTCTTCAATATGCCCGAAAATGGCCTGCCTGACCGGAAATCCGGACGGCGATTCCAGCTCCAAAAGCTTGGGCAAAATGCGTCCGAAACCGCTGGCATCAAGCACAAAACCAGCGCTGGTCGTGGTGACTTCGCCTTGGGCATCACGGACGGTGAGCTGCGGATTGTCGCCAGTAAAATCGGCGGCGATTACCTCGACTTGCCACTGTATCTCTACGCCCATGCGGATGGCTTCATCCGCCAACAGCTTGTCAAACTTGCCGCGCTGCACCTGAAAGGTCGTGCCCATGCCGGGGCTGAATTTGTCCTCAAAATTAAATTCGGTTTGTCGGTCCTGATGTACAAAAGAGGCACCGTTTTTAAACTGAAATCCGGCGTCGACAACGGCATCCAGCATTCCGGCCTGTTTGATAAATTCCATGCATTGCGGCAATAGACTTTCACCGATACTAAAGCGCGGAAACAGCTGTCTTTCCAGGATGGTCACCTGAAAACCCTGGTTTTGCAGTAAGGCACCGGCAATGCTGCCGGAAGGCCCGGCACCAATAATGATGATTTTGCGTTTATCGCTACTTGTCATTTTTTTGTCCTCTAAATCCTACCAACGGCGCGCACAACAAAGCCGTGACGATGCCTGCAGTTAACGTAAAACCAAAGGCATGCACGATCTCCGTGGAACTGGTCGCCAATAAACCAAACGCCAGTAAGGTCGTCAATGCCGAAAGTGTTACACCCAGCGATGTGCTGGCGCGGCGGTCGCCAGCCATGAAAAAGAACAGCCCGTAATCAACCCCAATGCCCAATACCAGCAACAGCGCAAATAAATTGAATAAGCTAAACAATTGATTAAACCAGCCCAGCATCGCCAGCGACACAGCCAGCGACAACACCGGCACTGTCATGATAGTTAACGCATTACGCCAGCCGAACTTGAAACCTAATCCGGCCAACGCTAATGAGAATGCTGCTGCTAATAACATGCTGGCCCGGATTCTATACCGCGCAAACAACGACGATACTGACTCGACTTGATCCACCCAGACGACGCCCGGCAAGTCTTGCAGTGCCGGTAATGCGGAGAGATCGGCAATCCCGGTTAAGACGACCGTGCTTTGACAGCGCTCGGTATCGCAACCCAGCCATAAAGACCGCTTGCTTTCATCGGCATTTGTTAGCCAGTCCGGCAAGTGCAGCGTATTAGTTTCGGCTTCTTTAAATTGCTGGAGCTGAGCAGCTACCGCTTTATCATCAAACCCAAGCTCAGTCATGTAGCGCGCCAGCAAGCCGGACTCTGCCAACTTATTTTTTAACAGCTGGTAATTCTGTTGCTGCTGATTTTCATCAGGCCAATACTGACTCAAGCCTTCAACATTTGTCAGCACTTTTTGCTGCTTTAGCATTTGCAGACGTTCCAACAGCTGTTGTTCATGTTGATACCACTCTGCTTGATCTTTTCCTGACACCATAAAAAACTGGTTGTCGTGCGTTATCGGTAACAAAGAGCGTATTTTATCGGCGGTTTGCAGCAGCTCAGCCGGTGCTGATTGCAGCAAGCGAACATCGTCTTGCGGCGTTAACATCCACAGGCCGCCTGCGATAAAAGCCAGCATCAATGCACTTAGTACGCGGCGGTTTTTTAAAAGCCAAAGCGGCCAATGTTGTTCCCAATAAGTGGTAAGTTTAAGTATGCCCGGTTGATGATCGAATTTGAACCCGGTTAACAGCAACGGAAACAGCAGCACCACCGTCAGCCAGGCGACCAACAACCCGACGGCAGAAAACAATGCCACTTCCTGCAACCCGGGAAACGGTGAAAAACCTAAGCCTGCGTAACTTAACAGATTGCTTAATAGCCCAAAGGAAAGTCCCGGCAGAATAAACTTCAAGCTTTTGCGAGGATTCCAATCCTTCTCGCCGAAACTGTCGCACAAAAAATGCTGCGCATAGTCATCGGCAACACCAATTAAACTGGCACCGAACACCAAGGTAAGAATATGAATTTTGCCGAAAAACAGCACGCAGATAACCAATGCGGCAAACAGGCCCGAACCGATTGCAAGTGACGATAACAACAACGGCCTGATGCTACGAAAGGTAAGCCACAGCAAGACAAAAATGCCGATACTGGAACCCACACCGACCGTGGAAATTTCCTGTTTAGCAGACTCTGCACCATGCGCGGTAAACAATGGCATGCCGGTCACCAGCAACTCGCCGCCTGCTGTTTTGAGTTGGCTTTCTGCACTATTCACCAGTGTCAACAAGGTTTCCAACTTATCCAGTTGCAATCGGTCATCCTGCAAATCGGTCAAAATCAATGCCCAATAGCGATACTGATCGGACAAAACCACGATGCCCTGTTCCAGATTTAACTTGATAGGATTTTGCGCGCTGAAATAGCGGCTGAAGAGCAACAACGGATCGCGTTCAAAATCCGCCGATTGCATCTGGCCGATGGGGCTGTTGAGTATTTCCAGGTTCTGCTTGATTAACGCGTCGGGATTTTTAGCCAGGATGTCTTGTGATTGCGCATCCAGCAGTTGATAGCGATACGGGAACAATTGCTGGTATTGCTTGATGTATTGCTGCTGAGAAAATTCCAGCACCACTTTGTTAAATAGCTGACTTTGTTCCAGTTGCTGTTTAAGGTTTCGGGCATGGGCGATAGCTTCTGCCGACGTTGCCGCACCCGCCAGCCAGATGACTTTTTTGTTGATTAGCGCATTATGCTGTTGAATGGCTCTGGCGACTTCCGGCTGCTGCTCGTTGGTGGGCAACAACGCTAAAAAACTGGTTTCCAGCCAGTCTTTGGTCAATGCCTGGAAGCCAAGAAAAGCGATGAAAATCATCCCCAGCAACCAAAGTCCGGCGGTCAGTTTAGGGATTCCTTCATTAAGTTGGTTCCGCTGTTGCGCTTTGCCTAAGCCCATCAGGAACGGCCCCAACTTGCGTTGATCAAAAGTTTGCTATTGGCTGAAATATGCATTGACGTGAAAATAGTCGCCTGAATTCGACCTGGTTAATAAGTGCCGAGCACCGTATCACGCATCACTGTTAATTTCGAGGAGCAAAAGGATTTTTATGGCACTGGCTTTCTTCAGTCAGCGGGCAAATAGGGTCGTGGACTAAAATAAAAAAAGCGGCCGACAAGATTGCCTTGCCGCCGCTTTCATTAGAGCGCCCAGTTGCTGGGCCGTTGAGACAGTAACGATTTAAGCTTTTTTATTGCGACGTGAAAAGCCCAGAAAGCCCATCAATGCAGAACCGAATAACCAAACTGCGCCGGGTACGGGTACTGGTGCCGCAGTCAGTTCGATGGTGCGATCGATGCCATCTGTGGGATGTTGCACGTTGATGTAGGCTTTGTTTGGGTTGAACTTGTCAAAATACAGGCCAGTGCTTTCGGCACCAGCTGTGGTCAAGCTGATCCATTTAGACACAGATTCAGCGACGCCGTCACGGTTAGCGTCTAATGCAAACCAGACATCTTCAACGCCGCCATCCTGATCTTCAACGATGTAAATATTGCCTTCAGCATCAATTGCCAAATTGTCCGGGTTTTTGAAGGCACTGCCCGCTGCTAAACCGGTCGCCGCGTCAATGGTGTTGCTGTCGGCAAACAATTTAACTTCGCTGCTGCCCACGTTATAGGAATAAACACGACCGCGACCATTGGCGGTAATGCCATCGTTGTCAGAATCGGTAGTTGTGAAGTATAGGAACTGGTTGCCGTCAGCCAGATTCTGAATCTCTAAATCTTCAGGGCGGTTGTAACCGGTACCTTTAACAAGAGCACTGTCAGCAGACACACGACCATCGATAGTTCCGTCACCCAACAAGGCGGAAATGCCGGCCAAAGCACCACCGTTGACATCCGTGATAGCTTCCCAAGTCGAAGAACCGGTAATTGCAGCGGCGTTGTTACCTTCAAATTGGCCGCCGGCTTGCACTTTCAGGGCGAAAGTTTGTCCAGCACTGAAGAAATCATTGCCGTTAGTCGCAAATGGATTAGCAGATGTGTATTTATAAATGCTGCCGCCGTTTAATTCGTCGACAAAATACAGATTGTTGCTTTTATCAAATGCCAGACCTTCATGAGAAACGCGCGGGATGACGCTGCGTTGTACAAAGTTTCCTGCGTTAGCTGCTGCAGTGGTTGGGTTGGTTACTTCAAAAAGACGGCCTTTAGTGCTGTTAGTGCCCCAGCTTTCCTCGCCAGTCAGATAGCCGCCCCAGGGAGCCCACCAAGAAGCGTCACCGGACACAAAGCCCTGTGTACCTGGAGCAACTATGGTTGTGGTGCGGGTGTTGTAGTTGCTATCGGATAAATCAATCCGTTGTACGCCCGCAGTGCCGGTCTCGAATGGCATGAACAAGTAACGACCGGCATCCGTACCGGTTTCGTTAGCGGTGATCATATCCCAACTACCAGAGTTAGAGCCCGGCACCAATGTGTTTTGAGTGGCACGGTCAGCAATCGTAACCTGGCTGAAATTGGGTGAAGGCAATCTGTAAGGCGTTGCCGATCCCGGGTTGACCGGCGTGGTGTCGCCAATTTGTGGCGTGAAATTGTCAAATTCGGTAGCCGCTTGTGCTGCTAGAGGTGATGCCAATGATGCTACTGTCGCAGCAATCAGAGTTAATTTAAATACTTTCATAGGTGTGAGGTCCTTAGTGCAAAGTGGATTTATTGCAAATGACATTGTCGTATTTGCGTCAAAAATGATAACCACGTCGCAAGAAATTTATGTGACAGACCTATTAAGGTTTCATGACATGTAATACAGCTATCGGTACGGCGCTGTTGTGCCTTGGCATTTACTCAACAAAAGGAATTTCTATTTCCATACGTAACCCGCCTTGCGGACGGTTTTCGGCTTGGATAAGACCGCCGTGTGCCGTTATCGATCGGTAGGCGATAGCCAAGCCCAAGCCGATGCTGTCGGCTTTGCTGCGGTCGCCGCTACGAAAAAACGGTTCAAAAATTGCCGACAAATCGCTTTCGGCAACGCCCGGCCCCTGGTCATCGATTGTCACCTTCAACCGGCGTTTGAAAATATCAAAGCTGACTATGACGGTCACTTCACCGTATTTTTGGCAATGCTGCAGCGCATTGCGCAGGACGTTTTCAAATGCACGATGCAGTAATTCGCCACGGCCTTTGACTAGCGTTTCTTCAATGCCCTCGTAACGGATCACAACCTCATGCTGCGCAGCTTCAAAACGGGCATCCTCGACAATGCCGTCCAGCAGATCGCCTATGTCGAACTCGTGGCTCGCACTGTCGGAAACACCGGCTTCCAGACGGGCAAGTACCAGTAACTCGCCAACCAGGTCGCTCATCCGTTGGGACTCGTGCTCGATTCGCTCAAGCATGGCCGGGTGTTTGTTCGGTTGTTGCTGAGCAAGGCCAATAGCGGCTTGTATCCGCGCCAGTGGCGAACGTAATTCGTGGGACACATCGTGCAGCAAGCGTTGTTGAGCATGCACCAGGCTATAAATTTGTCCGGCCATGTGATCGAAGTCTTGCCCAAGATCGGATAATTCATCACGGCGGTTGCTCATCAGCGCGCCGACACGAGTATCCAGATTGCCTTTAGCGACGGCGGCAAAGGCATTGCGCAAACTGCGAATGGGCTTGGCAAAATACCAAGCCAGCGCGGCACTGAATAGTAAACTGGCAAACGTGCCTGCCAGAATCGGCAGCAGCGGAGATGGCGGCCGTGGAGGGCGAGACGAGTGATCATCTAACGGTGCGGGAGGATGCCCGGCAAAATCGGCACCGGTATTGGCATTTGGCGGCATGAGCGGTGGATGGCCGGAAAAACCATGTTCGGGCAGCGGCACAAACAGTAAATAATTCTGCCCCTTGCCTGATGACACTAAACGTATCGCCTCCGGATAAGCCGCTTGCAAAAACAGGGCGCGGGCTTGTTGTAAAATTTCGGGCGCTAGATTGCGCTGTAAAATGTCTCGGTCTTGATCATCTACCGCATAAACAGGCGGCAAATGGGCGGCATGCAATTTACCCAAAAACTGTCGTAATTCCGCATCCCCGCCGTAACGGTACGCGCTCACCGCCACTTCCAGCAATGACGAGGCATGTCTGACATCAATCGCCGCCCGCGGAAGCTCATCGCCGCTGTTTTGCCAGGTGTTATGCCGTAACCAAACCGCCGTGCCGACGCCGATACCGGCCACCAACAACGCCAACCAAAAGGTAAGAAAAAACTTCCAGAACAAGCGCCCCACTTGTTTACTCCTTAACCAATTGGTAGCCGTGACCGCGCACGGTCTGAATATAAGAGCGACCGTCCTGCTGACAGCCCAGTTTTTGGCGAATGCTGCTCATATGTACATCGATACTTCTATCGAACCGCGCTAAAGGTCGCCCCAATGCTTTTTCGGACAATTCGTTTTTGGTAACAATTTTGCCAAACTGCTTTGCCAAGGTTTCCAGCAAATTAAATTCGGTGCTGGTGAGCTCCAGATCTTGATCGAACCAAGATGCCCTGCGTTTTTCACACCAAATTTTTAGTGGACCGGCAATAATCGGTCCGTTACCATCCGTATCATTGATAGGCTGGGTTCTACGCAAAATTGCGCGAATCCGCGCGGCCAGCTCTCTGGGTGTGCAAGGCTTGGGTACGTAGTCATCCGCGCCAGATTCCAGGCCGATAATCCGGTCGACATCATCACCTCTGGCGGTAAACATCAGCACCGGAATACGACTTTGCAAGCGGATACGGATTAACACCTCGGTGCCTTTTATATCCGGCAACATGATGTCGAGTATCACCAGCTGATAGTCTCCTGACAACGCCAGTCGCAAGCCTGCCTCGCCTTGATGAACAACATCAACCGCAAAGCCATCCTGCTCCAAATAATCTTTGAACAACTCGGCCAGTTCGACATCATCGTCAATTATTAACACCTTCGTCACTATCGCTACCTTATTGTTTGGTTGACAGCATCATAGCGATACCATACTGAGGCCACCACTATATAGCGTAGGATTTACCTAACTTTACACTTCAATAACAGCGTTTTACGTGGGACGCAGTAGTATAAGCCCAACGGAATTAAGCCAATTCCGCCAACCATTCATCAAATCAATCGGAGATTTTTTTATGCGTAAGATACTTTTGACTTTAGCTCTGTTCCCAGCGTTAGTTTTGGCCAACCCGCCAACGCCGGGCGAACCTCCTTTCGGAGGCCATCCCCAACATGGCAAGCATCATGAACCGGGTCACGAACATGGTGAAAATTTCTTGCCGAGATTTTTACATGATGTCGACTTGACCGAAAAACAAAGCAGTGACATTAAAACGCTGATTAAAACCCAGCATGAGCAATTGGCTGCTAAAGACGATGCTACCAAAGCAATCCATCAAAAAATTCAGCAGCTGACTTTTTCCAAGGATTATAGTGAGGACAAGCTTGCGAGTTTGCTGGATCAAGCGGCGGCGAGCCATAAAGAACACATTCTGCAAAACACAAAATTGGATAACGCCATTTTTAAACTGTTAACTTCCGAGCAGCAGCAAAAACTGCAAAGCAAACTGGCAGATGTAGCGCGTTGATTTAGGCTATTTGCGCCCAGTAAATACTATTGGGCGTAATGTCGATCAAATGTTAATCAGTTTAATATCGGCACTTAGGTTATCCACCGCTAACGCGCCAACCAAACCACATCCCACATCCAAATCAAGCACCCGCCATACTGAGGCGGGTGCAAATTCTTCCGGCACATTTAAAAACTGCGTTGATTGCTCGGGGTTAAGCACACATTGCTTTAAGCCTAACGCGATGCCTCGGCCGGTGGCTTTTACAAATGCTTCTTTGCGTGTCCAAAAGCGGTAAAACGCGGCGGTTTGCTGATGTGCCGGCAAGCTGTGCCAGTAGCTTGCTTCAACGTCGGCAAAGCATTTTTCAACCAATGCGGCCAGATTGGCTCTGGGTTTGGCGATTTCAATATCCACGCCCAACCGGCAACGCCAACCAACGGCGATGATCCAAGCATTCGCCGAATGAGACAGGTTAAACGCCAGCTCAGGATAGTCGGCAAGATACGGTTTGCCGTGTTCGGCTTTACTGAACTCAATAGTTTTCGGGGCCACAGACAGTTTTTGCGCCAACACTTGCCGTAAATGACTGCGCACGCTGAGGTAACGATTACGCAATAAAAGGTTTTTAAATGTGGCGGCGTGGGCAAGTTCTGACGCACTGAGATGTTGCCAGTGCTGTTGGTCTGTTTCGTCGCTAAGTTGGCCATGCCAGCATTCGATAGTGTTCATGGCTTGAGATCTTCGGCAGGAGAGTAGCGTTGCAGTTCATCTTGGGCCTCAATATTTTTAGGATTGATTTGTAAGGCCCGCTGCGCGCGTTGGCGTCGGGATTCCACACTATCGTGCGCAGTTGACGCCCCTAAAATGTCTGTAGCGATAATGTCGGCGAGATTGCTATCGCGTACTTGCGCAGCGGTTTGTAAATCAATGTCAGACGCGGTGCTGTCTGTGACGGCGGCGGTGATTGACGTTAAGTGTTGCTGAATAAAAGGCACTAAGGCGCTGGCGCGTTGATCGGTATGTTGAAAATTACTGACGCTGTAAGACAGTTGCAGTTTATCGTCGGTGTAGTTCGTGGCCGGTGCAATGTTTGCCAAGGCGTTGAGTTCTGCGCCTGAAGCCAAAAAGCTGCCAAGAAACACCGGAAAGCTATTCAAATTGTAACTATCCCCCCCCCAATAATTGAGGTCGAAATCAGCGCCAATACTGGGTTCTTCAGTAACTTTGGCAAAGCCTGCCGGTGACAGCTGGCGGATGTCACCTTTAAAACCAATGAGTAAAAGTTCATCGGTGTTGTACCAAAGCTGCGCATTAGGAAATATCGCCAAAAATGTTTTTAACACGCTGGCAAATTCCGCCGGACGCAAGAAACTTAAGGGCACAAACTGGCAGATCATACCGTCAGCGTTGAGCTTGGCGGCGGCTTGCTGATAAAACTCTTCGGTATAAAACACGCTGACACCGGGACGGTCCAATTGCCCGATTTCTACGGAAATAAAATCATAGTGGCGGCCGGTATGTTTGACGTAATTGCGGCCATCTTCGGCAATCATATGTACACGCTGATCGTTCATCCAGCGCGAAGGAAAATGCTCACGGGTAAATTCAAACAGGCGCGGCTCAATGTCGACAATGTCTAGCTGCTCAATGTCATAACGAAGAAAACGGCGGGCCGTGTTGCCTGCACCCAGCCCAATCACCAGTACATCCTTGGCCTCTGGGTAATGCAGCATCGGTATATGCGCGACCATCACCTGATAATTGCTGGTTTCCACACCTTGCCAAAGGCGGTCGATTAACAGTGTTTTTACCTGGTCGCGCAGCACGACCGCGAGATTGGAGTTGTAACCTTCGGTAATGCTGACCAACTCATCGTCGGGGTCCAGGTAATCTTTAGGAATGCGCACCGGCGACCAGAGCAACATCAACAGCCAAACTGCAAGGCCGCCGTAAACGCAACTTCGGGCCATGATTGTCGGAGATTTTTTGGTAACGGTTGCTGTCGATGCAAACATGATTGCTAACCAAGCCGCCGCTAGCGTCCAGGCCGAACTAATAAAAATACCGGCATCCAAGCCGATATGCGGCAGTAACCAAAAACCGGTTAACACTGAACCAACAATGCAACCGGCAATATTGACGGCAGTCATCATGCCGATTTGTTTAGATGCTAATTCGGTTTGCTGAGTGACTATTTTATTTAACAGTGGAAAGCTGGCACCGGCAATAAATGTCGACGGCAACATCAATAGTATAAAAGGCAGCAATCCCCAGGGCTGAAGACCTTGCCATATTGGCGCAGGCAAGTGTGTCAGCAGCAACAGCAGCGTTGCTGACAGCGCTTGTAAAACGCCGAAGTTGATCAGCAATGTCTTAGGTTGTTTGGATTTATCAAAATACGGACCGAGCAACAAACTCCCGGCGGCCGTGCCAATCAACACCACGGCAAGGGTAATGGTGTAGGTGTACACCGAGTTGCGGATAAAGTTGCTTAAAAAACGCGCCCAGATCAATTCATTAGCCAACGCGGCCGCGCCGATCATAAAAAACAGCCATGCAGAAAGTAACAACAATCGGCGGTTGTAATAGGGTTCAAGCGGTTGCGAGGGTGTGATTGGCACTGATGCTTCTACCTTGTTGCTTAACCGCCAGAATCCCAAGCCGGTCAACACATTCAAACCGGCCGCAACTTGCAATGAAGCCGCAAGGCCAAACGTTGGCAACAATAAAAATCCGCTCACCGTGCAGCCAACTGCCGCGCCCACGGTATTAACACCATAAATAAAGCTAAGTTTTGCCGAAAGCCGCGCCGGATCGCGAATTATCTGCCGACAAAACAGCGGCAAGGTACCGCCCATTAACAGTGCCGGTGGTAACAAAAGTAAACCCACCAAGCTGGCGCGGATTAACAATAACAATGCGGAGTGCGTATCGAAGTGTCGGTAGCTTATGCCGTACAGATTAACGGCCCAGGCAAACAATGCCGGAGTACATAAGCCATTGACGTCCAATAACAACTCAATCCCGGCACACCAAAGCAACGGCTGTTTGGCAGCGCTCCCAATCCGGCCGAATAACCAACTGCCCAAACCCAGACCGAGAAAAAATACCGCCAATACCGTCGACATGGCCAATGTGCTGGAGCCAAACACAAACGAAGTTTGCCGAATCCAGACAATTTCGTAAATCAAACTGGACAGGCCGGATAGAAAAATGAAGGGGTAAAGCAAGTGAAAATTCCTAGAGTCGCGGCGATAAAACTAAATTGTACGCACCGCGCACCTTTTGGACTTAATTTAGCTGAAGTGATTTAAAAAAATCGGTACTTAAAGAGTGAAACACCCCGCGCAGCAATGCGGCGACGGGGTGTGGTGTTGCTGCCTATTTCACGTTAGCGCAGTCAACATAGGTAGGATGCGTTGTGCTGATAGTGACAATACGGTTTTCTTGATTAGGCGTTTTGTCGGGGCCTGGGCCTTCGCCAATAGACTGAATGCTAAGTTGATCGGCATTAGCACCGTGTGCGATTAACAAATCTCTTACCGATGCGGCACGTCGATCTGATAACTCCTGATTGCTAGCCGAACTGCCCACCGTATCCGCCGAGGCAATTAAAGCTGCTTTGGAATCTGGGTGTGTATGTAGAAAATTGCCTATATGAGCAATGCCGACGTCGTTAGTTTTAAACGGAGTTGATTTGCCGGTTTTAAAATACGCCGCCACATTGTGGGTAGCTTCTGCTTGGTGATGATTAGGACCATGAACTTCAGTTAACCACTGGCATAACTCTTTTTCGGATTCCAGGCGGTGATGAGCGGCGTCTTTAGCGGCATCCAGGCCTTTTTGCTGCTCATCAATATTCCAGTATTGATCTTTTTCCCAGTGTTTTAATACCCGGTTAGCTACTTTCTGCCTATCTTCAGCAATCTCTTCGTGATGAATTGATTGCCCATAGTGACCGCTATAAGAGGCATCAATTTCCGCCTTGAGCGCGGAAGTGTCTTTTTTCG
>JAUYMX010000587.1 GCA_030699345.1 Methylococcaceae bacterium | reverse complement strand
GAAATCGGCGCAAAGATTTATCCGTGGATTTTCTGGAACAACAAACGCATTAAAGGCGTGAAGGGCGCGAAAATTCTGATTGAACAGCAACAAAAAGGCCTGGAGATGCTGATTGCCAAAGGCATATTAGTTAAGGTCAACTCGGTGATGATTCCAGGTGTCAACGATCAGCATCTGGCGGAAGTCAGCAAGGTTGTTAAATCCAAAGGTGCTTTCCTGCACAACGTGATGCCGCTGATTGCCGAGGCTGAACATGGCACTTTTTACGGCGTAATGGGTCAACGCGGCCCTACTCCGGATGAGCTACAAGACTTACAAGACAGCTGCTCCGGCGATATGAACATGATGCGTCATTGTCGCCAATGCCGTGCCGATGCAGTTGGTTTGTTGGGTGAAGATCGCGGCGATGAATTTACGCTGGATAAGATCGAAGAAATGGAAATCGACTATCAAGCAGCAATGGAAAAACGTGCGGTGATTCACCAAGCCATACAGGCGGAAATGGACAGCAAACGTTTGGAAAAAGCGGCGAAAGCCCAGCAGCATAAAGAAGAACCAAAACTCGCTACCCGCCCGGTCTTGATGGCCGTCGCCACCAGCGGACAAGGCGTTATTAACGTTCACTTCGGTCATGCCAAAGAATTCCTGATTTATGAAGCCTCGCCGGACGGTGTGCGTTTTATCAGTCATCGTAAAGCCGATCAATATTGCGGTGGCGACACCTCGTGCGGGGATGGTGAAAGCGTGTTGCAAGTGACTGTCCGGGCATTGGCAGGCTGTGAAGCGGTGTTGTGTTCCAAAGTCGGTTATGAACCTTGGGAAATGCTCGAAGCTGCAGGTATTGCTCCAAACGGTGAACATGCGATGGAACCTATCGAAGAAGCGGTGATGGCGGTTTATAAGGAAATGGCGGCAGCGGGTAAGTTGGACTCGGTGCCTGAAGCGGTCAGGGCGAGTGCTTAAAAGATGTAGGGTACGCAATGCGTACCATTTTTCTTAACGCGGTGCAGTTTTGGTTAAACCGTTCGTGGTGGGCTTGTCGAACCATGAATGGCTTAACCGCCCACCCTTCGACAAGCTCAGGGCGAACGGTTAAGCCTTGATCATTACCCCGGAAGGTACGCAATGCGTACCCTACTTCAGGAGTCTGTGATGGCAGTAAAAATTATTGAATCTTGCGTTAATTGCTTTGCTTGCGAGCCCGTCTGTCCAAGTAAAGCCATTTATGAGGCCAAGCCGCATTTTTTGGTTGATGCTAAAAAATGCACCGAATGCGAAGGCGATTTTCCGGTTCATCAATGCGCCAGTATCTGTCCCATTGAGGGTGCGATTCTGGATTCGTTAGGAGTGGCATTCAACCCGCCCGGCTCGTTAACCGGCATTCCGCCGGAAAAAATGGCGGAAGCCATGGCCGAGTTGCAGTCCCACTAATTGAGGACATCCTGATGGCTACTGTCTTTTTCTACGAAAAGCCCGGTTGCATTAACAACACCCGGCAAAAGAAACTGTTAGCAGCAGCGGGCCATCAGGTGGTAGCTAAAAACTTGTTAACCGAAAACTGGCAACCTGAGCATTTACGGGCTTTTTTCGGTGATCTGGCGGTACGAGACTGGTTTAACTACAGTGCACCGGCAATTAAACATGGCGAAATTGATCCTGATCACCTAACGGAACAACAAGCCATAGAATTAATGCTGAAAAGCCCGTTGTTAATCCGCCGCCCGTTGATGCAAGTGGGCGATCGTTTGATGGCAGGATTCGATCAACAACTGGTAAACAGCTGGATTGGTTTAACTGAAATCGAGACAACTACTGATTTGGAAAGTTGTCCCAAGTCGCTTGCTCAAGCAAGTTGCGGTCATGAGTAAGTTACCGATATTAACCATTGCTGGCGCACCGCAAGCCATTGAACTATCAGAAAGAGTGCACTGGATAGGCGCGCTGGATCCTAATTTACGCAACTTCGACATCATTTTAAAAACCGCCAATGGCACGACTTATAACGCCTACGTGGTCAGAGGCAGTGAAGGCGTGGCCATAATCGACACGGTTAAAGAAGCCTATGCCAACGATTTTTTCACCCGCTTGGAGTCAGTCGCGCGTTATGACGAAATTAAAGTCATCGTTTTAAATCATTTGGAACCGGATCATACCGGCGCCTTGCCTGAACTGATGCGCCGTGCGCCGCAAGCCCAGCTTTATATTTCGCAGAAAGCGCAATCCATGCTGAAAGCGCTGTTAAAACAGGATGAATTCGATTTTACGCCGGTAATGACCGGCGACAAGGTATCGCTGGGCGATCGCACCTTAGAATTTTTGCACACGCCTTATCTACATTGGCCGGATACCCAATGCACCTATTTGGTGGAAGAAAAAACTTTGTTTTCCGGCGATGTGTTCGGCTGCCACTTTTGCGATGTACGTTTATTCAACGATGAAGTCGGTGATTTTCGCTTCTCGTTTGAATATTACTACGCCCACATCATGCGGCCGTTTAAGGAGTATGTAAATCGAGCACTGGCGCTGATTGAGCCGTTAGCACTGAATAAAATATTGCCTGCGCATGGTCCGCTGTTACGTGATCAGCCGCAAAAATATGTGCAGCGCTATCGCGAATTATCGAGTTCTGCGTTGCAAAGCGAAATCAGTGTCGGCGAGAAAACCTTGCTGATCTTTTATATCAGTTCTTACGGCAATACCCGGCGCATGGCCGAGGCTGTTTATGAAGGCGCCATGGCGGTTGAGCATGTGCGCGTTTCGTTATACGACCTGGAAGGCAGTGAAATAGCGCCCTTCGTTGATTTGATCGAAGGTGCGGACGGCATCATGTTTGGCACGCCGACCATCAACGGCGATGCGGTTAAACCAGTGTGGGATTTATTGTCGTCATTGGCTGTGGTCAATCTTAAATCAAAGCTGGGCGGGGTGTTCGGCTCATACGGCTGGACCGGCGAAGGCGTAAAGATGGTTGAGGACCGCTTACGTGGACTCAAGTTGCGTGTGCCGATTCCCGGCATACGCATCAAGTTAATTCCGACAGATGAGGAAATCCAACTCTGTCGAGATTTCGGGCATGACATGGCTCTGGATTTAATGGGTTTAAGACAAGCCAAAGTGATTGATATGGCTGATCTTGCTTAATATTTTTTGTAACTATTCAGTCTTTAACCTGAGTGAGGCAATGCGTTTATTGGGCACCTCGAAAAACCCTGCACTTCGACAGACTCAGTACCCACAGGGCATAAATGTGACAGTTTTTTCGAGGTGCCCTATTGGGTAGGGTGGATAAGCAACGCGCATCCACCGCTTTTACCGGATGCGCTAGCGCTTATCCAGCCTACGCATGACGGCTCGATCAAGGGACTGAATAGTTACTATTTTTTTTAACACAACAGGAGAGAAGAAATGGCAAAAGCGTCGATTACCTTTGAAGATATAAACGTTACCGTAACCGCACCTGCGGGCACCCGGCTTATCGAAATTTCCGAAAAAGTTGGCTCAGGTATTGTTTATGGATGCCGTGAAGGCGAGTGCGGCACCTGTATTACCAAAGTAACGGAAGGCTGGAATAACCTGACCGAACCGTCTGTACTTGAAGATAAAGTCTTGCGCGAAAACATGGCCGGTAAACATAACCGACTGGCTTGCCAAGCACAGGTACTGGGCGGAACCATTAGCGTTAAGCCGGTTTAAAACATTATTGAGTCACTGCCATTAAGCAAACTGTAGGCCGGAATAAAACAGTTTGAACGCGAGTAAAAACTGGCGTTTCCGGCACACCGAACACCCAAAGTCGCCGGAAACGACCGACTTTAGCTACGCTTCGTCGGTCTTATTCCGGCCTACATTTACGAGCCAGTGACGTTTTATTGTTGCTTTAACTTAAGCAACGCCACAGCTATTTTTATTTAGGAGAAAATCATGGCTTTAGTTACCTTTTCAAATCCCGAATATCGGGATAAAACCGTTTATGCCGTTGCTGGCAGCCATACCGAATCACTTTTAAAACTGGCACGGGAAAACAAAATCCCCATCAATTATGAATGTGAAGATGGCGAATGCGGCACCTGCTTGGTTAAAGTCAGCAGTGTTGATCAAAAACATCAACG
>JAUYMX010000586.1 GCA_030699345.1 Methylococcaceae bacterium | reverse complement strand
CCAGCCAATGCTGTTAATGGTACTTATCCATTGACACGTTACTTGTATGTTTATGTGAACAAAAAGCCTAACCAACAGTTATCACCGTTGGACGGAGAGTTTATAAAAATGGTGCTTTCTAAGACCGGTCAACAAGTTGTAATTAAAGATGGTTATATTCCTTTACCGGCCAAAGTAGTTGAAAAGGTACTGGCTAACCTGAAGTAACTTTACCCCAATAAAAAAGCACAGGGCGAGGCGGATTTATCTTCCTCGCCCTGTGCTTTATGAGTTTTGAGCATGCCTGAAATAATAAAAAACACAAAAAAGCCCGCTTCAATACAGATTTCCCCGGTTTATGAGCAATGGCGATTGCTTAAAGACAAGCTGGCTCGCTATGGCGTCGTGGCCGGAGGTCTCGGCGTAATCGTCGCCATCGTATTGATATTCTTTTATTTGCTGTATGTGGTTTATCCGCTGTTTATTTCGGCAAGTGTCGAACCAGTTGATCACTATGCCGCACCTGAATCGGCGTTGGGTAAAACCATACTGCTGGAAATGGAGGAGCAAAACGAAGTTGCCGCCCGGTTTACCGAAAGCGGTCAGGTCGTGTTTTTTGAAGTGGCGACTGGCAAAGTGGTGTTGACACAAGCTGTTGCTATTCCAGAAGGCGTTAAAATTACCAGCTTTTCTCAGGGCAGTCCGATCAATGAAGGCGCGGTAATTTACGGGTTGTCGGATGGCCGAGCTATTGTTGTTAAGCATCAATACAAAGCAACTTACCCGGACAATAAGCGTCTAATCACGCCGTCGCTTAAATATCCTTTGGGCGAAACACCTTTGGTGATTGATACAACCGGCGCAGCGCTAGAAAAAATAGCCGTTAAGATCGGTAGTGATGCGTCGACAGTGATTGTTAAATCAGCCGGAAAAATTCGCCTGGTTAACTTTGCCAAGGAGCAATCGTTGTTTGCCGATGAAGCCGCGTTGACTCGCATTGATGCCGTGCTGGAGGTGTCGGCGGAAAATGTTGAAACTATTTTGGTTGATAAGGATGAAGCGAATCTTTATTTGTTAAGTGCGGATGGCCGCTTAAGTTATATCGACATCAGCAATAAGACCA
Source organism: Methylococcaceae bacterium (assembly GCA_030699345.1). GTDB lineage: Bacteria > Pseudomonadota > Gammaproteobacteria > Methylococcales > Methylomonadaceae > JABFRC01. Next base: position 649 of record JAUYMX010000586.1, on the reverse strand, counting down.
GTCCATTGCTCAGGCAAGAACAAAATGTTGTCACAGCCGGACAAACAATCACCAGTGTGAGTTTCTTAAATGGCGATCTTTCGCTGTTGATCGGAGATTCCAGCGGGCAGGTGTCGCAATGGAGCATGATCAGAGATAAGCTGAATCATCGCACCATGGAAAAAATCAGGGCGTTTAAAGTATCTGATAAAGCCGTTGTTACCATTAATGCCGAGCAGCGTCGAAAAGGCTTTATGGCAGTTGATGCCGATGGTGTGCTGGGCATTTACCATTCCACGGCAGAAAGGCAATTGATTAAGCAGCAAATCGGACAAGCTCAGCCAGTCGCTGCGGTGTTATCGCCGCGTGCGAATGGTTTATTGGTTGAGTTAGCCGATGGGCAAATGCATTTTTGGCGGGTAGATAACGAACATCCTGAGGTATCTATCAAGTCATTGTGGCAAGAAGTTTGGTACGAGAGCTATCCCAAGCCGGATTATATTTGGCAATCTTCTTCCGCCAGCAACGATTTTGAGCCTAAATACAGCTTAACGCCGTTGGTGTTCGGTACGCTCAAGGCCGCGTTTTATGCCATGTGGGTGGCGATTCCCTTAGCGTTGATGGGCGCTATTTACACAGCGTATTTCATGGCGCCGGGCATGCGTGTTTA
>JAUYMX010000584.1 GCA_030699345.1 Methylococcaceae bacterium | reverse complement strand
TGTTGCACGGCTTCTTGCGTGTACGGCAATGGCAAAAGATCATGCAGATTAACGCCATTAACGCCGGTCCAGCATAAGTGATCAGAAATCCAGGCGGGTTCTATGCGCTCCGCCAATGTTTTAACTTGGCGTAAATAGTCCCAATTTAACGGATCTGTGCCGCCGATAGACAGGGAGACGCCATGCATCACCAGCGGATAATTGGCACGAATGCTGTCCAGATAATAAAGTGGCTTGCCGCCGGGGACGAGGTAATTTTCGGTGATGACTTCAAACCAACCGACGGGCGGCTTTTCAGCCAGAATGGTTTCGTAATGATCCGTTCGCAAACCCAGGCCGAAGCCAAGATTGTGCCTCTGTTCTAACGCCGGCATAAGCGGGTCCTCTGAAGTTGCTAAAAACAAAGGGGCGGTTTATTGCCGCCCCTTCCCTTAACCCGTAAAAATAACGGGTATTACATGGCCGGTGCAGGCAGAACTTTGCCGCCTTTTTCGGTACATTCTTTTTCGCTAACGGTATTAAAGCCTTGGCCTTTACAGGCATTTAAGCCTTTACAGGCGCTAGCCGCAGTTTTGCACTCAGACTGGCCTTTACAGGCATTAATGCCGCCACAATGTACAGTTGCTTCTTGGGCAGCGCCTTGCTCGGCAGCCATGACGTTGCCTGACATAAATAATGCCGCTGCCGCTGTTGCTAATAACAAGCCTGATGTGTTTTTTGAAGTACTCATAAGTTTTCCTAAGTTAGTAAAGAAAGTAAAAAAGTCGCCGTATCTTCGTCCTGGTTAACGGCGTCAGCGCTCTAAAAGCGCTTTTTTGTTCACCCTTGTTTAAGAGGGATCCCATCGCCTGCAATCTGTGCAGTCGATATAGGTTGGTAGCAGCAGAATGAGACTAACTCACCCTGCTAACCAATAATTGGTCGTGATAGGGTTGTATTCCTTACAATTGATTTTCGAACTTCAATCGTTGATGTGGGACTACGTCTGTCAGATTGATGTAGTTAACTGGATCAGCCACTCGGGCGCATGATTCAATACCCAAGTCTCAAAGACCTTATCCAGTCCAGTGATAATCAAAACACCCAGCAGCGTCAGCAAAACTCCAAGTATCAGCTTGCCGGTTTTACCGGTCGCCGACAGTTTGCTTTTAAAACGAATCATGGCCTGATGAGACAAGGTGCCAAGAACAATAAGGGGAAATCCAGCACCGATACCGAAAACCGCCATGACCACTCCGGCATGACCAAGATTGCCCCCCTGGCTGGCAAGCGTAATGGTGGCCCCCAAGGTCGGCCCGACACAAGGACTCCACACCACGCCCAGCACCAAGCCAAGCAATAGTTGTCCATTTAAGGTGTCGCCGGAGATGCGTTCGAGTAACGGCTGACCAGCTCCGCTTAACCCGGCGGTGGCGGAGGCAAATTGCTGTTGCAAGCGTCCCGACAATAACACCACGCCAAACACGATTAATAACACAGCTGCGACGTTACGGAATAACGCTTGATCCAAACCTATCGCACTGCCTATTGTTGCCAAGAACAGGCCGACAACCGTAAAAGACAAGGCCAAACCTAAGGCTAAAGCAACCGGCCCCCAACGGTGGGCTGATAAGGCGGTGCCGACGAGAATCGGGATCAGCGGCAACACGCAGGGCGACAGGGTAGAAAGTATCCCGGCGACAAAGCTAAGTCCATATACCCCTAAGTCGGCCAACATCCGCTTACTTACCTAACAGTGTTTTATTAAGCAGCCCTCTGATACCGTCTTCCGTGGTATCGCCCAAGCTACGTCCCACTTCCTGACCGCCTTTAAAAACGATCAATGTACTTTGGGCGGTGGCCTTAAACTCCTTGACTACCTCTTTCTGTTGATCGAAATCGACCCGTAAGGCGTTAATTGCCTGGAATTCATCTTGCTTGATCAATTTGGAAACAATGGGAGCCTGTGCGCGGCAGGTTGGACACCAGTCGGCATGTATGGCGACCAGAATGGGCTTGCCGTCTTTTTGCAGTTGGTCGAACGCGGCTTGGGTAAAGGCCTCTTCACCAGCAAAACTAAGGCCAGTTAGCATCAAGAATAAGAACAATGTACGGCATAAATGGATCATATTAACCTTTTGTCATATTGTTAAGAATTTGAGATTGATCAGCCCTTAGTAACTAAGAGCTGGACAGTGAGAGTGAAGCGGGCCGCCTCGTTGAAAAGTCTAGGTTCCAGAGTTGCCGCAGTAATCACATTTATTAGTCTCGAAAGGCATGGGTTCCTTACAAGAGGGCATAAATTAAATTTATGAGAGTTTATTATTTTTTTCTAACCGGTCTTTTAGCTGCTCACTATAACGATGAGCTGCCTTTTGGATAAATTGGGATTGGGTTTGGTAATTACGGCAACGATCACACATCAGCACATGCAATCCCACCGCTAACCGCTCTACTAAATTCGATTCTTTATCTAATCCTTTGGAAATAAGAAAAGTAATTTCTCGGCAACTAGGCATGATCGTTTTCCTCTGTTGGTTTTGGATTATTGAACCAGCGGATTTCCAGGCATTCACGCAGCCTTAATCGAGCACGGTGCATGGTGACCCAGTAATTGGCGTCGCTTAAGCCGGTTTCGCGGCACACTTCCTCGGCTTCCAAACCGACCAGTTCACGCAGCATGAATACCTTGGCCATTTTCGGCGGCAGATTGTTCTGACAGGTTTCGTAAATAGTCCAGAATTCTTGTTGCTTGAGTGCTGCTTCGGGATCGTTCCAGGTGCTTGGGCCGCCGTTCCAATGGCCGTTACTCATAAAGTAATCATCTTCAGCTGCGTCACTGTCGTCGTTATTGATTTCATCGAAGTCGAAGGTGACAACTTCACGGTTGCTACGTCTCCAATGGTCTGAAATTTTGTGTTTCAAAATACCGATCAACCAAGTGCGTAGACTGGCTTTGCCTTCATAGTTTGCAGACGCTTGCCAAGCGGCCAGCAAGGTTTCTTGTACGGCGTCGTCAGCCAGTTCTGTATTTTTTAGTTGCAGTAAGGCATAGCGAAATAGCACAGGCCGATGTTCGGCCAATAATGCTTCGCTCAGTTGATTGGGTGTGTTCATCTCGGCGCTCAGCAACATGCGCTATCAGCCTTGGCCGATTCGCTGCCGGGTCCGGGTGAGCAATCGAATATGCCGAAATGCCGGGATTTATCGCCCAACACTTGAAAGTGATTTCCATAGCGGCTGCCCGCCAGCATGCCGGCGGTGTTGCCGCATACTCTTAGCGGCCGGCCGGTTTCGAAATGATGATGATCGTCCAGATCGAAACTGTGCGGGTGTAGGTCGATAGTGCCTGAATAGACGGCGACTTGGCCGAAGTCTTCGCAACGATCTTCCAAAGGCATTTTAAAGGCGCGCACCGTGACTGAATCGAACTTGACCATGCCGATTTTGGCGAACACCTCGGGGTCGTCGATGCTGATTGGGTTTTGCTTGACCTTGCGGACATCGGGGCAGTCCAAGTCCTGCAAAATGCGTCGGAAGTCTTCCCAATACAAAGCCCCACCCAAACACTCGCCTAGCAATACCGGGTCTTGGCGAAGTTCGGCCGGGATGCGCCGGTCAGCAAACACATCGGAAAAATACAGTTCGCCACCCGGTTTCAACACCCGGAAGATTTCCGCCAGCACACGAGGTTTTTCCGGCGATAGATTGATCACGCAGTTGGAGACTACCACGTCGATGCTGTTGTCTAAAATACCGACTGTGGTCAGATTTTCGATATGGCCATGTAGGAATTCCACATTGGCAAACCCAAAGCGTTCGGCATGCCAGTCGCGGTGACGCACGGCGACTTCCAACTGCTCAGGTGTCATATCCACGCCGATCACTCTGCCTGTCGGTCCGACCAGTTTCGACAGTAAATAACAATCCCGGCCGGTGCCGCAACCCAAATCCAGTACGGTTTTGCCTGCCAACGCCAGCGGCAACGGCGAACCACAACCGTAAAACCGTTCCAGCACTTCCGGATGCAGGCCGGCCAGCAAGGCTTTTAAATAGCTTGGCATGGCATCAATGCTGCAACAGGCGCTGGTTTTCAGGTCATCGCTGGATTGTAAAACCTGGCCATAATAATGGCGAACCGATTCGCTGATTTCGATAGTGGTAGTCATGAGAGTTCTCGTATTTTTATTATTGAAGATAGGCGTTAAGGTAGAGTGAGATTGCAGCGGAACAAGCCGCCGCACACGGCAAGGTCAACAGCCAGGATAAGGCAATCGTCGTGATCACGCCAGAATTGGCCTTGCCGCTGACCAAACCAATGCCGAATAATGAACCTACCGAAACATGGGTAGTGGAGACTGGCATACCAAGCTTGCTGGCAAAAATGACTAACAGTGCGGTGACCAGATTGGCCGCCAAACCCTGTTCGTGCGTGATGCTGGTGATTTTATGACTCATGGTTTCCGCTACCCGCCGCGCATTGAATACACCACCCAGCAGCATGGCCGTGGCGACTAGGATAATGATCCAGTGCAAATCAAAACCGGGGGCCAGCAATAACAAGGCGGCAATTTTCGGCGTGTCGTTCAGGCCGCGCGCAAAACAAACCGCGCCGGCGCTGCAAAAATGCAGTCCATCGCGCAGGCGCTCAAGATTAAAGCCCAAAACCAGGCTGGCTTGCCGCTCGGCGCAAGCCTCTTGACGATCCAGGCTTAGAGAGGGAAGGGGGGCCGATTCGATTGCCAGGGTCATATTGGCGTTACTGGCCAGCGCCGGACTATCCGGGTTTTCGACGCATAAACACAAGTCGTTTTCGATTCGCCGACGACTAAACCAGATGCTCAGTGCCCAATACAACAGGGCGGCGGACAGTAACGCCACCAACGGACTCAACAGCAATGGCAGCACGAAGTTGCTCAGTAACGGTGCCAGACTGATAGTGCCGGATGTTGCTAATAAGGTGCTACCCGCCATGGCACCCAATAAAGCATGGGTCGTGGAAATCGGAAAGCCGTAACGCGTCGCCAGAATCACCGTCATTCCAGCACCACCCGCGACGGCAATCATGAACGGTAACGTGTGTATCAATTCGTCCGGCGCCAAGCCTTTGCCGGAAAATTTAACCAGCAACGTCTGAGCTAAAAACAACGCGGTAAGCGAACCGGCCAACGTCGTCAGCGTCGCCCAGGTCAGCGCCTGCCTAAAGGTCGCGGTGCCACTGCCAAACAGACTGGCCACACCCTTGAAGTTGTCGTTGGCACCGTTGGCATAGGCCAGAAAGCAAACGCTGATGAATAAAATACTGGTGAGCATGAAAAACCTCCTGGATTACGTCGACTAGTTGCTCTAAGTCGTTAGGAGAGGATCAAACCTTACAAAAAATATTCTGTAATCGAGAAATCAATGATATGTCCTGATGATCAATAACATCGTTGGTTGCATGACGGGCTGGTTTTTCCGAAATTGGCTAGACCTCGCCAATGGACGACGTTACAGATTTACTGTTAACAATGCCCCAACTGTCCGGTTTCAAGGCCATAAGCACGTTAAATCTTAGTTTCGCCCGCGAGCATTCTGGTTATGAATGGCGCGGGCAATCTCGTCAGGATTTTTACAATGATGCCAAACTGTTGGTTACAACCCTAAATCACTCAAACTGGCATGATCGTCGGGGCGGCGGCCCAGCGGCCAATGAAACAAACGCTGTTCTGATTTGATCGGCGAATCATTGATGCTGGCAAAACGGCGTTGCATGAAACTTTGTGGGTTGAATTCCCAGTTCTCGTTGCCGTAACTGCGGAACCACAGGCCGGAATCGTCTCGCCATTCGTAGGCAAAGCGCACCGCAATGCGGTGATCGGTAAAAGCCCATAGCTCTTTGATTAACCGGTAATCCAGTTCCTTGGCCCATTTACGTTGCAAAAACTGCCTAACTTGTTCTCGGCCTTGTGGAAACTCGGCGCGGTTACGCCAGAGCGTGTCTTCGGTATAGACCAGGGCGACGCGGTCCGGGTCGCGCGAGTTCCAGGCGTCTTCGGCCATACGCACTTTTTGCGCGGCGGTTTCAGCGGTAAAGGGTGGTACGGGGGCTTTGATTTCTTGGGTCATGATGTTTCTCCGTTATGAAAGGGTGGGTGAGTTAAGCCTGCCACATGCCTGGCATTGGCACATAACCGGGGAAGGTGCGGATGCGTTGAAACCAGGCAACGATATTGGTATACGTGCCAATGTCGATATCGCCTTCCGGCGCCAGCGCCAAATAGGGATAGACGGCGATGTCGGCGATGGACACTTTGTCGCCAGCCAGCCAATCCCGGCTTTGCAGATGGCGGTCGATAATGCCCAGTACCTTTTCGGCGGTTTGCCGGGCCGTTACCGTATCGATATTACTACCGAATTTGTGGTGTACACGCAGCTTGGCAGGGCCGTGGAAGATTTCATTGGCGGCGGTCGATAGCCAAGCGGCGATCTGCGCCAGTGGGTAGGCGTCGTCCGGCCACCACTGTTCGCCGCCGTAGCGTTTGGCCAGATAGACCAAAATGGCCTGGCTGTCGCGAATGATCTGGCCGTTGTCATCCAGCACCGGGACTTGGCCGAATGGATTGCGTTGTAAACAGTCCGGGCCGCGCTGTTCGCCGCCGCGTAAATCCACGGCTTGGGTTTGATAGGGCAAAGCCAGCAAACTCAGTAGCAAGCGAACTTTGTGGCAGTTGCCGGATAGTGGCATGTCGTACAGGGTGATCATGTTGCACTCCTTCGGTTAATTAAAGCTTTCAAATTGCACCCGGCCATCGGCAATGCCGAGCTGGCGAGCGGTTTGGCGCACGCTGTCAATCAGGCGGGGCGGGCCACAGACGTAAAAGACGGTATCGGTGGATGCGTTAGCGAGCAGCGCCGATACGTTCAACCGGGTCGGGTTTGGCGCCTGGCTGAAATAAAACCGGCATCGCTCGGGAAACCGCCGTTGCAAGTCTTTCACAAAGGCCATATCTTGTGGCCCTCGGCCGGTGTAATGCAGTTGAAATTGCGTACCGCGTGCGGCCAAGGTTTCGGCCATGGCTTTGATCGGCGTGATGCCAATACCCCCGGCAATTAACAGTGCAGGGCGGTTATCATCGTGCAATGGAAAATAGTTTTCCGGCGCTTCGACGTTGATGCGGGTGCCCACTTGCCAGCCGTCATGCAATGCCGACGAGCCGCCTTCGCCATCGTCGACACGCAAAACAGCTATGTGATAGCAATCCGGATCATCCGGCGCGTCGGTTAGCGAATAGGTGCGGGAGGTGACGCTACCGTCCGACAGGATGATCGGCACGCGGATATGCGCCCCTGCTTGGTATATCGGCAGCGACTCGCCATCGGCATGACGCAATTCATAGGCGCGAATGCGCGGCGTCAACTGGCGAATGCCGCTGATGGTCAAAGGCAACACGCCATTTCCCAGCGCGGCGGGCACGTGTGTTGTGTTTAGCACAGGTTCTAGCTGGCGAGCCTGAGCCAATAGCGCTTCGACTTCGCGTTGGCTGTAGCGTGGCGTGATGTATTTCGGACAATTCCAGTCGAAAGCTTCGACGTGAATCACGATGCCGCGCTCGACCGGAGCCCGAAAGTCAGGCAATTCCAGTTTAGCCAGCAATTCCGGCTCGTTTCGTTCATCCACCACCCGCGTCCGTCCCCAGATTTTCAGGCGTTGTCGCCCTGGATAGTCCATCAACAGTAAGCTCACCCGGTCGTCGCCGCGCAAATTGCCGACCGAAATATATTGGCGGTTGCCGCTGAAATCGGCGTAACCGAGGGTTTGTTCATCCAATATTTTCAGGAATCCTGCCGGGCCGCCGCGATGCTGTACATAAGGCCAACCGGATTGGCTGACGGTGGCTTGATAAAAGCTGTCTCGTTCGGCGATGAAGGCTTGTTCGAAGGCGCTCAGCGCCACCGTTTCGGCCTCGCCCAGTTCGGCGGCACGATACGCCATACGACTGCCCATTTCGGTTTGTACCGCTTGCACATCGGGTGTGAAACTGATTTTGGCAAATGCACGGGCCATGGCCTTTACTCCTAACGATCATGAAAGTGCTGCATCACCCCGAAAAATGAAAGTTTTTTTGTGGGAGCGACGCCTACGTCGCGACGAAGGCGTCGCTCCCACCAAGACTTTCACAGTAATGGGGTGAGGCGTTGATGCATACTCTGACATACTCAGCTGCCGTGCTGAACAGTCATGAGCTGCAATAACTTATTCCATCCAGCGCAAGAATCCGGGCCCAAGCTCGTCCCTGAACTTGGTCTGGTAGCAGTATTATGCAGCTTGTTTCAGTGATACTTTCGGGAAGTCAATGTCGACCCGGCTGGCTTTGCCCAAAATATTGGTCAGGATATTCATGCCGACATGGGTGATCACCTCGACAATGTCGGCCTCGCTGAAACCGGCATCGCGCATCGCTTGTAGTTCGGTATTGGTCACCTCGCCTTTATGCTCGACCAAGGCGCGGGCGAAATGGACCGCGACCGCCGCTTTGGCGTCCTGGCTGGTACCGGCCCGATTGGCTTCGATTTCCGCCCCGTTCAAACCCGCTTTGCGGCCGATAGCGGTATGAGCGGAGAGGCAGTATTCACATTGGGGCACCTCGAAATACTGCCCTTATAAATAAAAAGTATACCGACAGTGATAAATCAGCCACGGAATCCCTGCTGTTTTTTGTATTTTGCCCTCGCATGAGGACTTGTTTTAGCCTGAAATCACCGTTTTCGGCAATTTC
>JAUYMX010000583.1 GCA_030699345.1 Methylococcaceae bacterium | reverse complement strand
CGTGGCGACGCATTATCTTTCCAACTATCTCGGTTGGCGCAGGCTGGTCGATCGCAGAAATACCGCCTTATCATCGACCGCCTTCTTGTCCGCCGTTTTGGGGATAAATTATGTTCAACAAGTAACAGTGACATAGCCTTAAACAAATGCAGCATCAGGCTGCCGAAGTTTTTGCTTTGTGCTTCGCCCTTCATGTTTTCATACGCTAGCGTATAGCTAAGATCAGCGGGTTCTAGCTGTTCGCACCATGCGATTATTGTCTTGTCCAACTCCCGGCGCTGCTCGGTTAATGCTGCAAAATCATTATTTAAAATTTGCGCCAGGGCTTGCGGCTGGGGTGTTGCGCGTATTTCGTCAAGTGCCGAATGTTGGGCGGGGTGGTTGGAAAAACGCTTTAACCAAACGATGTCGGCAACCATGATGTGGTTCAAGGTACCCAGTAGCGAGCCGAAAAACGCGCCGCGATCTTTAGCAAGTTCATCAACAGGCAATTGCGCGGCGGTGCTGTAAAGCTTGTCGTTCATCCATTGGTTGTAGCGGCTTAATAAACGTAAATGGTCAAGCATGGTGGGTTTCCTGTTTGGGTAAGGGTTTACTCGAATGCGGCTATCACTTCGGTTTCCAGTTTGCCTGCGTCAATCCAGGCTTTTACGGCCGGGTTTTCCAGCACGGTATTGATATAAGCTTGTGCTTCGGGATTGGTGGCTAATTGATAGTTGAAAAATCTAAAGGCCACCGGCGCAAACATCGCATCGACAATACTAAATTGGCCGAACAGCCATGGGCCTTTAGTGCTGTGCTGCTGACGACATTGTTGCCAGATTTGGCCGATGCGCTCGATGTCGGTATAGACGGCATCGGGCAATTGTTTAGCCGCTGGTGTCCGTCGGCAGTTCATACCGCAGTGGCTGCGCAGCGCGGTAAACCCAGAGTGCATTTCAGCGGACAGTGAGCGCGCCTGTGCTCTTTCGGCAATATCTTCAGGCCAGCCTTGGGTTTGCGGGAAACGCTCAGCCAAATATTCCAGAATCGCCAGTGAATCCCATATTTTAATATCGCCATCCAGCAACGTTGGTACTTTGCCTGCCGGTGAATAGCTGAGAAGTTTTGGTTTGGAATCTTCTCGGTACAGCGGGATTCTGATTTCTTCAAAAGCAATATCGTGATATTTCAGGAATAACCAGGGCCGTAACGACCAGGAAGAATAGTTTTTATTACCGATGACAAGGGTGAGTCTCATTGCATAAACCTCTGTTAGGTTAACTGGTGGTTGAGAGTAGTTTTCGCGGCTATAGAAAACCTTGGGACAAAGCTTAACTACATGAGGGGCATTACACCAGCACACTAAGTTTCACAATGACATTCGCCAATATCTTCAAACCAGATGTGCGGCGATTGCTCGATAAAGCGTCGCATTAGTGCGGTACAAGCAGGGTCGTTTAATTCGATGACCTTAACGCCAGCCTCTTTCAGCCAATCGAGATGACCTTCGAAATTGGCAGATTCACCGACCACGACGGTGCCGATGTTGAATTGACGGATTAATCCTGAGCAATACCAGCAGGGTGCCAGTGTCGTTACCAGAATCTTGTCTCGATAATTGGTTTGGCGGCCCGCTTTGCGAAAGGCATCGGTTTCGCCGTGGACGGATGGGTCGTTATCCTGCACCCGGCGATTGCGACCCCGGCCTAGTAGGTGACCTTTAGCATCGAACAGCGCAGCGCCGACCGGCACGCCGCCTTCATTAAAGCCGGTTTGCGCTTCTGCCAAAGCCACGGCCAACATGCTTGCATAGTTCATAGAAAAATATCCTTGGATAAGAATTGCTTAATCATTTGGCGATTTTACCGAAATAAGATCGTATATCGACTATGGAGTGCTCAACCTTCGCATAGCTGATTGAAAGTAACAATGCTAAAATCCGCCGCTCGTAAGTTGTTAATTAAAGGAAAAACATGAGCAAAATTACTATTGAACACAATCCTAGCGAAGACCGTCTAAAAGAATTAGGCGTTGCCAAATGGGCTATCTGGGAAAAAGAAATTTCTAAATTCCCTATCGATTTCGACGAAACTGAATCTGCCTATTTGTTGGAAGGCGAGATTCTCGTTACTCCAGCCGGTGGTGAGCCGGTGCGTATTGTTGCGGGTGATTTGGTTTCTTTTCATAAAGGATTGGATAGCCAATGGGAAGTGGTTAAACCATTACGTAAGCATTACAGCTACGATTTTCCGAATGGCGTTTAATCGGCATTGAATGTAAAAAAGGCATCCATTTGGATGCCTTTTTTTTGTTTAGCGTAATTTGCAGTTGGAACGGGGCTTGCCCGTGATTGGTATATATCTAAACCTCATCAAAAAACTGCACCTTGCCGGTTTCAATGTCGTACATGCCCCCCACAATCGCAATCTCGCCAGTGTCGGCCAGTTCAGCTAATAAATGACTTTTTTCACGAATTTGCTGAACAGTTAATTGCACGTTTTTGTCGGCGACTTTTTGTACCAATTTTTTGTCTTCCGCAGTCACAATTTTTGATTCTTCGATGCTGACCGCATGGACGGCTGGCTG
>JAUYMX010000574.1 GCA_030699345.1 Methylococcaceae bacterium | reverse complement strand
GCAGCGACTTTCAACTGTACCTGCCCATCGCTATCGAACCGCCTTACTGCAAATGGGCTCCTAACAAAAACAACACAGTCTCCGGCAGTTTTGTATTCATCGTCGACGATGATCATAAGGTGCTAAACGCGCTGGCAGAACAACTAAGCGCATGGGGCTGTCTGGTACAAAAAGCCAACTCCAAAGCAGAAACACTTGCGGTACTTGGCGAAATCATCAGGCCCCCTGACCTACTCATCACCGATTTTTTTCTGGAAAACAACGAAACCGCACACGACATCATCGCCGCCATCGAAGCCGACTGCGGCCCAGTCCCCACGATAATCCTCTCCGCTCAGGCCATTTCTTCAGAAGAAAAAGCAAAATGGCCAAAATCCACACTGCTACTACGCAAACCTGCCAATCCCAAGGTGTTGATGGAAATGATGGCAAAGGCGATGGGGAAATAAGCTTTGATATGTATCGTCATTCCGGCAGGGATTGCCAGAATCCATAGAGTCAATTAGTGTTCAAATGATTAATCTTTTTTACGTTTTATTTTTGATGCTTAAATTGACAAGAATCGTTCCCCGTCTCGAATTTTATTACCCTGAAAATAAGCATTTACAGAAAATTATTACACTTTTGTGGTTTTGGCTGACGAAGAGCGTAGCAGGTTTGTCTTGCACACATCGCAAATACCATAGATAACTAACCACTCAGTCACTTTCGACGTACTCGAGCCGTTAAACCGTTCTGGTTCAACCCAATCCTTCACAGGTTTGACCAAGTTACACATGCTGCAGCGAACTGTTGTGTTTTTACCGCGTTGTGTTGATCTTGAGATCAAAATCTTATTTTGACGCGATTCAGTACGTAAAAGTGTGTTCATAAAATGCACTAAACCTGAGTTCTCCAGTGACACCCGCATTTGCATGAAGCGACGTTCTGTCGGCGAATCGCATCTGTATTCAAGCTCAAGCGACGGAGTGCCAGAGCGCACCAGCGTCAATAACGCCTGCACAAACTGCTGAGTGACCTTGCCGCTGATAAACTCAAGCAATGGACGACCGATTACCTTAGACCCGATTAACTCAGGAGCATCGTTTTCCAAGGCAAAAAGATCCCACTCGGACCCCACAGTAACAATCTCGTCCCGTTCGTTTAACCTAAAATCTACGCAGCTTGGAGCTGAAGCCATGGCTTTGACCTCTTATTTTTAATCATTGTAGAAAAAGAAAATCATGGCTCGAGATTACTCAATCTGTTCCATCACTTTAGTGTTTGCAAGCGCTTCGTTCATTTGCACAACAGAAAGTGGTCGCCCTAACCAATAGCCTTGTATCTGCTGACAGCCCATTGCTTGTAGTTTGTTCGCCTGAGCTTCTGTTTCCACGCCTTCAGCGATACACTCAATTTCCAGGCTTTTTGCCAAATTAATGATGGCGGAAACAATAATCGCATCATCTTTATCGACAAGAATATCGCGCACAAAGGACTGATCGATTTTGAGTTTATGCACGGAAAACCGCTTTAAATAACTCAAACTGGAATAGCCGGTCCCGAAGTCATCAATCGAAAGAAAGACGCCCATATTGCGCAGCAACTGCACCATCGATAAAACATTTTCAGGGTCGGAAACCAGAATGGATTCGGTTAACTCCAATTCCAAATATTGCGCTTCTAACCCAGTTTCATCCAGTGTATCTGTAACTAATTGCAGTAAATTATTACGCACAAATTGGACATAGGAGACATTGACAGCGATATGCAAGCGATGCCCCTGATCATGCCAACGCATGGCCTGATGACAGGCCTGACGCATCACATAATGCCCAATATCAATAATCAATCCAGACTCTTCGGCAATGGGAATGAAATCACCTGGCGAAATCACGCCTAATTCGGGATGACGCCAGCGCACCAGTGCTTCAGCGCCAATGATAGCTCTGCTTACCAGATCAAATTGCGGCTGATATTCAATATAAAATTCTTCATTTTTGAGTGCATTTCGCATATCGTTCTTTAAGCGCAAACAACGTTGCACATTAAAATTCATTTCTTCCGTGAAGAATTTACAGTTGTTACGTCCATCGTTTTTCGCCTCGTACATGGCCGTATCGGCGCGTTGCAACAACACATCAAAATCAAGACCATCGGTAGGATAAACGCAGGCGCCGATGCTGCACGAAACCGAAATAAAATGTTCGCTGATTTCAAAAACCTCAGATAATGCCTTGAGTATTTTTTTGGCAACGTCCAACACATTATCGGGACTACTGATATAGCTCAAAAGCACCACAAATTCATCACCGCCCAAACGGCTTACCGTGTCGGTATCTCGCACACAAGACAGCAACCGTCTGGCGACCTGCATTAGTAAGTCGTCTCCAACTGCATGGCCGAGACTGTCATTGATATCTTTAGGCTATGTCACTGTTACTTGTTGAACATAATTTATCCCCAAAACGGCGGACAAGAAGGCGGTCGATGATAAGGCGGTATTTCTGCGATCGACCAGCCTGCGCCAACCGAGATAGTTGGAAAGATAATGCGTCGCCACG
>JAUYMX010000551.1 GCA_030699345.1 Methylococcaceae bacterium | reverse complement strand
GTTGTTCACCCTAATGTCGATTTGCTTGTTTGTCATGTGTTATTCCTCAAAATCCCCGCGCGGGGCACTAATCATTCGGTCAGCACTAATGATGCTTGCTGTTCGCGCCAAGTGCCCGGCTTATCTGGCACAATTTCCATTAATTCAATTTTATCGGCACTGATACGGATGATTTTGCCGTAGTTTTTACCAATATAGTTGCCTAGTTTTACCCGGTAAATGGTTTTGTCATCCGCTTTTACTAGACCCCACAAGTCCTTATCCATTACTACTGAGCCGACCATTTTCAATACTTCCAGCGGAAAAGACTCCAACTCTTCCTTACGCCTTGTGGTATCAGGCTTTATACCGCTACCGGTGGCAGCTGCAGCCTGTTCTGTTTGTTCTGGTTGCGCCAAAGGCCGAAATGGGTCACGCAGATCTTCGGCTTTAAATACGAACGGTTCGATAACTTTAATCTCTGGCAACGGCCTAATAGGGGATTTGGGCCTGGATTTAACATCTGCGACGAATTGTTTTAAATCAGTAATGTCATCATTAGTACAGCCAGTCAATAAAGCAAACAGCACCATACAAATTAATTGATAACCCAACAAGTGATTCAAAGAGGGTTTATTTTGCGCCATTAGCTTTCCCTCTTTTTCTCTTAGACCCTGCATCTGAAGCTGTAGGGTCACCACCTTCGTTATAGGTTTTGACCGTAGCATTCATAACCATTTCTCCAGTTTTTAGATCTTTGCTGTCTTTCGCTTGCGGCACAATATTGACATCATGCACGGTGACAATTCTGGGCAGCGATGCCAATCCACTGACAAACAATCCCAACTCTTCATATTTGCCGATAACTTGTATATTGATGGGTAATTCTGAATAAAAATCCTTACGCACCGGCGCGCCGGGCTTAAACAATTTAAACTCCAAACCACTGGCCAGCCCGGTTTGTGAAATATCGACCAGCAAGCTGGCAACTTCTTCTTCAGTAGGCATTTGCTGTCTTTCGCTTGCGGCACAATATTGAAATCATGCACGGTGACAATTCTGGGCAG
>JAUYMX010000547.1 GCA_030699345.1 Methylococcaceae bacterium | reverse complement strand
TGAAAATTGATAACCCATGCCATGAAGCCGTTCAATGATACCCAATGCGCTTTCGGGATCATTCATAACAGATCCCTCGGTAATTTCCAGCATAATCCACTCAGGTTTAATGGCGGCCGAGGCAGCTATCCCAGCAATAAGGTCAGGCAATTCGGGATCTTGTAAGTCTTTAGTTGATAAATTAACAGATATTTTCAGATCTATACCTTGCTTGTGCCAAGCCGCACAGTCCCGAAAAGTTTGTTTTAATACCCAAGTTGTTAATTGTTTTATCATTCTGGTTCGTTCCGCCATGGGTACGAATTCTTCTGGGGAAATAAAACCATATTTCGGATGATTCCAGCGTAACAGCGCTTCAGCCCCATAAAGCTTGCCGGTTGAAATTGATACTTTTGCCTGATAAAACAATTCAAGTCCGTTTCGCTCTATTGCGTGTCTTAAGTCAGACATTAACGTCAATCGCTGTGGGCTGTGGTTATCAAAAGCAGACTTATATAACGCGTAACCTTTATTTGAGCTTTGAGCCATGTGGAGTGCAACTCCAGCTTTTTGAACCAGCGTGTCGACATCTTCTCCATGTTCTGGGAAATTCACAATACCAACATTTGAATGAACGCCTACTTGGAGTCTTTCCACTATAAACGGCGGTTCCATTGCTTTTTGAATGTAGCGGGCAAGCTGTTCGGCACCAGATAAGTCATCAGTATTGGCCACAAGAATGCCAAAAACATTACCGTCAATCTTAGCCACACTATCTCTTTCACGACTCACGCCTTGCAGACGTGAGGAAACCTGCTTCAGTACGAGATCGCTACTATTTCGTCCCAAGGTATCGTAAATTTCTTTGAAATTATCAATTTCAATCAGCAATATCGACAACATTTTGCTCTGGGTATTCGCCAAAAAGATAGCTCGTTCCACCCTGTCGTAAAACAGCACCCTATTAGGTAAATCCGTTAATGGATCATGGGTACTCACATGGTTAGATTGCTTTTCCAGGTTTTCAGCTTTATTACGCAGTTCTTGTGGGCACCTCGAAATACTGCCCTTATAAATAAAAAGTATACCGACAGTGATAAATCAGCCACGGAATCCCTGCTGTTTTTTGTATTTTGCCCTCGCATGAGGACTTGTTTTAGCCTGAAATCACCGTTTTCGGCAATTTCA
>JAUYMX010000540.1 GCA_030699345.1 Methylococcaceae bacterium | reverse complement strand
CAGATCGGTGATGAGCCACATGGCGCATATATGATTTATTCCGAAGGTAACAGCATCACCAGTTCCGCCAATACGCCATTTCTACAAATTGGCGAGAGCAAATATGGCAAACCGATATTGGATCGTTTCCTTAAATTGGGTACATCGATAGACGAAGCCGCGCGCTGCTGTTTGGTGTCAATGGATTCAACCATCCGCAGTAACGCCAGCGTCGGGCCACCGGTAGAAATGCTCATTTACCGCAAAGACAGTTTCAGCTTTGAAGAATATTATTGCTTTGACGATGATGACGATTATTTGCTGCAACTCAGACGTAGCTGGGAGACCAAGCTGCGCGAAGCAATAAGAGCATTACCTAGCATTAATAAAGAAACAGTCAGAATTATGCGAGTTGACTTGTAGGTAGCGTTTTTGCCACGCTGAATGGATTGCCAGTTCAGCGTGGCTCTTTCAAAAATGTACGATTAGCAATAAAGATTGCCAGCATCGGCAGTGCCAGCCCAAGCAGCATGACAATAATCAACAATCCGCCTAGTTCACTGTAATCGGCAGATACGGTCACCATACCGGATGGGTCTTTAACTTCCCTGGTAACTAAAAACCATTGATTAAGCAATTTGGTTAATAGCTGTGAAAGCGATAGAGCCAGATTAACGAACGCCGCCATCACCGCAAAATAAGTCGCCTTTAATCTTTCCGGTGCCGAATTGGCAATCCAGGCCAGCATCGGAATCATCGCAATCTGTCCCAGTGGCGATTCCAAAGCCGTATCGATCAAGGCAATAAACCGGGCATCCACAACGCCGCCGGTATGTGCCTGGGTCCATTCTTGCACCCCATAAAATAAGGCAATATTCGGCAAGTACAAGAATGTCATGGCGATAGTTAACACAACAATAATATGAGTGATGGGGCGTTCGGCCATGAAGCGCCTAAACAGGAACATGCCCAGCAAGGTTAACGCACTGGTAATCAGCGACAACTGCGACAGAAATTGCTGATCGAAATTTAGCTCGTCAATCATCCACCAGGTTTCCCCAGCGCCTGTTGACGGTACCGCACGGAATGCAAAAATAACGAACGCGGTGCCGTACAGCTGATTTCTTTCGCGCTCAGGCAATTCCTGAGTTAAACGCCACATCAAAAACAATACGATAGCTAACGATCCGGCAAAAACAATTTCTTCGTTATTGCGCACATCGGCTAATCCCATGATGGCCGCGAACAAGGTAAAGCCAAGCCCGCCGCCCAATAACCACCAATTGATTTCCGGCAATTCACTTTCAGGGCGTCCCAACAGGCGCTTGATGTCGTCAAGCTCATAACCAAGAGCGGCAAGCCGCCATTCATCCTGGGAACGCAGATAAGACGCTAATGCAACTCCGAAGATTGAGATGATCGGAATCAGCAAGGCCCAGTGATAAATCGACAGATAAACCGCTGCTTTGTCGGCAGTACTCATCAATTCAATGCCGCTGAACAGATAAACATTGGCCGCAGCTACCAACAACGTACCGCTGATAATCGCCACCCGTCCCAAGGTTTGCATGGTGGTGTGCGCGAGTACAATTTGTTCCTTGGGTAGCGGCTGGCCTCGTTCATCGAAACGGTCAACGGCCTCGACTGTCATCGCATCCGCGACAATGTCCTGCATGACATAACCGATCGGTGCCAGCAGTGACGCCAAAATATACCAATCTTCGGCAGGCATCAGATGGGTCATAAACTCAAGGTCAGATAGTAAGTTCGACATAATCAGCAAACTTATTCCAATTAACGCTGCGCCCAGATAAATCAATCCGGCTTTGTAACGCCAGAGTAAATCCACTAGATGACCGAGCGGCATTTTCAACGCCCAAGGCAGCATCACCCAAAAGCTTAACGTCGCCAGAAATTCAGCAGACAGACCGAGATATTCTTTAACAAAAAACGTCCCGACAATACCTGTTAAACCGGAAATACCCGCAGCCAGATAAACCATCAGCGGCGGCACATAACTCAAGCGCATTTGCCGGGCCAGATCGTAGATATTGCGATCCAGCCAGTTGTGGCATAGCAGCAAAAATGTGGTTAATGTAAGTATGGTACTATCAGCAGATGTTTGATGTTTGGGCATGGTATATCCTAATATGTCATATGTTTGATTAAAAAACATCGAATCTAAGTTAGATAAAAATAACACCAACACCAACACCAACACAATAATACTAAATATCTAAGGATATATTATGGAGCAATTTACTTTTCGTAAACACGACAACATAGGTTCTGTAAAGTGGACCCCGAAAACCGGACAATAATTTAAGATGGTAGCCTGGAATAACCAGGAGCGGGTTTTGAGTGAGAAAAAGCGTAAGATTTTTACCGGTACCCAAAAAGCTAAAGTGGCTTTGGAAGCGGTGAAAGGCACGAAAACGGTTAATGAGATTGCCCAAGAGTTCGGCGTCCATCCGACCCAAGTCAATCAATGGAAAAAAGACTTATTGGAGAATGCAGGTAGCTTGTTTGAAGGCAAACGCGGGCCGAAGCCAGTGGATGCCCAGAGCGACCCTGAGCGGTTGTACGCCAAGATAGGGCAGTTAAACATGGAATTGGACTGGCTCAAAAAAAAGTCTGGGATCAGCCAGTAGAGGCACGATTGCAATGGATAGTCGATGATGAAGACATGGCGGTTTCAAGGCAATGTCGGCTGCTCGCCGTCACTCGTTCCGTCGTGTATGACCAGAGAAAACGCATACAGCAAGAGCTTAGCGAGCTTGATTGTTTATTGTTGCAACTCCTCGATGAGGAATACACCCGGCATCCATTTTATGGTTCCCGGCGTATGACAAACTATCTGCACGGCCTAGGTCATGCCGTTAATCGCAAGCGGGTGCAACGGTTGATGCGGACACTGGGCTTGGCAGGCATGGCCCCCGGTCCACATACCAGCAAGCCGCACCCACAGCATAAGGTGTATCCGTACCTGCTCAGAGGCGTCGATATTAACCGCCCCAACCAAGTGTGGAGCACCGATATTACGTACATTCGGCTACCATGCGGTTTCCTGATTAGCTAGATACTTCAGCCAAGCCCAGGTTATGGGCGTAGACTGACTGGAAGCTAACCCAAGAGGAGTGTGTTATGTCGATCAATCGCATTCAGTTTCAACCAGGACTATCGATGCCTGACTTTCTCAAACA
>JAUYMX010000529.1 GCA_030699345.1 Methylococcaceae bacterium | reverse complement strand
CGTTTTATTATGCGGGTAACTGGGTGCATTTGTTTAAACCCCTGGAATCTATTGGTTTGGGTAGCATTCGCCGTGATGTGCAATTGTGGTCGGGCTTGTTTGCCACCATTGCGGCGTTGACTGGATTAATTATCGGTTGGTTACGTTGGCGTCCTGGTCGTGCCGGTCAACCTACGTACTCTCAAGGCCGCACCCAGCCTTATCGTGAGTTTTGGTTTAAATGGCATTTTTGGACGGGACTAATCGGCGGTACTTTTGCGCTGTTTTGGGCCTTTAGCGGCTATATCGATACCAATCCGGGCAAATTATTTTCCCAAGGTAATCCGAGTAAGCAGGAGCTAGCTCGTTATTCAGGTAATGCCTTACCGCAAGCGATGCTCAATTGGCTGCCAGTGTTGCCGGTCGAGCTTTCTGCCGCTGTCGATGGTGCTGATGTTGTGGAATTAGCTTGGAAGAAGTTGGGTGATGATGTGGTTCTTCTGGCTAACACCCGTGAAGGGCAACGGTTACCGCAAATTGCCGATGGCACCCGCGCCGAATTCAGCGATGAATTGCTGCTGGCTGCCGTTGGTCGCATTGCCGGTAAAACGCCGGTTGCATCGCATACAGTTTTGAATGAATACGATAGTTACTATTACCCAAGACATAGACAAAGCTTGGTGGAAAAGCCTTTGCCGGTGGTATTGGTGACCTTGGCTGATGATGTCGGTACGCAGCTGTATTTAGATCCACAAGACGGTAAGTTGTTGTCTAAGATTGACAGCAGCGCACGCGTGATGCGTTGGCTTTATTCGGCATTGCATCATTGGGATTTTGGTTGGCTTTATTATCGGCCGATTTGGGATGCCTGGATGTTGACGTGGGTGTTATTTGGTGTGGTGTTAGGTGCCAGCTCAGTGGTGCTGGGTTGGAAACGCTTACGAGTCACCTTTAAATCTAAATCTAAAGCTAAAAAACCAGTAACAAAGCGCTATAAAACCGAGAATATCCCCAATGTGGCTGTTGAAGTGCATACACAGCTTGAACCCCAAACTCAGACGCAGTCTTGATAAATAAATGTCCATCGACGGGGCTCTGTAAAGTCTTGTTGATGGACATGATGACTTTTTTTAGGGTCGCTCATTTTTAGGAGGTAACCATGTTACAAATTAAACGGCTTGCTCAAGTTGCATTCACCGTCGGCTTAGCACTATGTTTTAACTCAATTTCTTTAGCCGAAGAGCTTGATCCTAAGGCGATTTCAATCAAGCTTCCCGAACAGATTAAGTGGGTTGCTAATCCCAGCGGCTCGGAATCGGCGGTGTTGGTTGGCGATCCGTCAAAACCAGGTCTCTATGTCGTGCTTAATAAATGGAATGCGCATCACAACAGTCGTCCGCATTCTCACCCCAACGATCGCTTCATTACCGTTATTTCCGGTACGTGGTGGGTTGGAACGGGTGAAAACTATGATCCTGAGAATTTAAAGCCGGTTCCTGCGGGCAGCTTCGTGACGCATTACGGTAATGAAGTTCATTATGATGGGGCTAAAGACGGCGATGTTATTTTACAGATCGTCGGTATCGGCCCTGCCACGTCGACGCCAACGGTAAAGAAGTAGTTCAAGGGCTTGAAATCTTAGGATTTCGCCAAAATTAACATCCATATTTACGATCGTGTTGTTGGGGCGAATTCATTCGCCCAGGGCGATTAAAATCGCCCCTACAATTGAATTAGGGAAAACTATATCCTTAGTCCGAATTTCTGATTGAATTGTATTGAGAGATATTTAAAAACCTCCATCTCACCTTACCCGAAAGGGCATAAAGGAGATGGAGGTTTTTTAGTTTTAAGCGTGTTATAAATCAATTGACCTTAAGGTATTCAAGGCCTTTTCATATTCGAAATTTTCGATTTCATTACCTAATCGCTTGGCGACATTGCCTAAGGTTGCTTGAATGCGTGGGGCTGATTCCTGCCAAAGCTTATTCGCCAACGTGTCGTCTTGGGTCAGTAATTTTTCAAGCTGACCTAACAACATGCCAATTTCCTGCAAACTTAGTACTGAGTTAGTCGTTTCAATGGGCTTGCTAAGCTGCTGATTGATGCTCAACAACACCGGCGTCATTAGTTCTGCAACGGCATCGACAGCGGCAATGATGGTGTCAGCGTCATTTGCCGGGGTTTTGATAGCTAATTCCAGCGCTAGTGCTTTATGGTGAAGGGTGGTCAAGCCTAATGTGGCGGACAGGCCTTTTAAGGTATGTACTAAACGTTGGGCTTCAACGTTTTCACCGGCAGCAATATGATTACGTAAAGCGGTTATATCGCCAGCATGACCTTGGCTAAACATAAACAGCAATTGCTTAAGTTTGCCGGCGTTTCCCAATACGCTTTGTAAACCGGCATTTAGATCTAAACCGGGGATTTGTGACAGTGCAATGCTT
>JAUYMX010000471.1 GCA_030699345.1 Methylococcaceae bacterium | reverse complement strand
GGATTTGAGTCCACGCCCTAATTCTTGCATGGCTGAAATCAGGTTCGGGTCGTTAATCAGGTCGCTCATTTTCTCTCCTTGGGGGCGCCGTATTTTACGGCTTTGAAAATAAGCGGTTACACGGATTTATTTACACCCTCCAAGTATTACCCACCAGAAGAAAATTAAACGCTTTGAGCAATACGTTTTTCCAAGTATTGGCCGCATACCTCCAGCCGATATTAATGCTCCAATGGTCTGCAGCATCATTAAACCCATTGTCGCAGGCAATAAGCTTGAGACGGCACACCGTGTACGCGGAGACATTGCCGCCGCTTTCTCCTATGCCATTGCACATGGTCACGCCACTCACGATCCTGCACAGGCAGTATCAAAATAAATCCCAGCGCAAAAAGTAAAACATCATGCCGCGCTAATTGATCCAGATCAGGTGTCCATGCTCTTGAGGGATATTCAAAACTACCAAGGCACTTTTGTTGTTCAGTGTGCTATCCGGTTATCCCCTCACCTATTCCAGCGCCCTGGTGAAATACGCCAGATGCTTTGGGCAGACATCGACTGGACTGCAAAGGAATGGCGATACCTAGTCACCAAAAAGAACATCGACCACATCGTCCCCCTATCCAAGCAAGCTGTGGCGATCCTTGACACGATTAAGCCCCTGACTGGTAATGGAGCCTATGTATTTCCTTCGAGCCGTGGCGACGGCAGACCGATGTCTGACGGCACTATCCGAACCGCTCTTAAATCATTAGGTTATGACAGCGATTCAATGTCTGCGCATGGCTTTAGAACTACAGCCAGCAATTTATTAAACTAGCAAGGCTGGTCACCTGATGCAATTGAAAGGCAATTGTCACACATGGAGCAGAACGCAATACGAGCAGCTTACAATCGAGCGTCATACTTGGAGGAACGCAGAAAGATGATGCAAAGCTGGTCAGATTATTTGGATGGATTGAGAACGGGGGCTACTGTCTTAAACTTCCGACAGATTGCTACTGCATAAAGCGGAATCTTAGGCACAAAAAAGCCGGTGTTACTCGGCAATAAAAAAAGTTAACCGCATTCGCCTGCAATCGAAGCAACTATTGCTTACAAAATGACAATTCTGTTTACGGGCTGATGATCAAGCAGCAAAAAAGACTTGCCTTTCTAAAAAAGGCCCATTTTTAAATCCGTCAAAGCAATCACAAGAATCCTAATTTTTAATTATTTTTCAATACGTTATCGCTTATATAACTGTCATCCCTATCGCTTCAATACCTATTGGCACATTAGCTGCTTTGTTCAAAAGTTAGAAAACTCTGAAATTAACAGGCACGACCTACTTTTTCAGTGATTTCTAGCTGGCAACAACCAAACCTTATTACTAATCAATCCGCTTTTGGAGCGACTTAAAAAAACAGCAAAAAAATCAACGTCATCACATATTTCCAATATCCAAAACCTCTTACATCGTTAATTTTTGGAGTTTTAAATGAAGAAGAAACTTTACCTCGCAGTCATGTGCGCACTGGTCGGCCTTGTCGCCGAAAAGTCTGCAACTGCTGTTGACACTTTCAACAATCCGGTCGGTGAAATCGGCGTAAAAAAACAACAAAATCCAGCACCCGCGACCGGTTCGCAAGCAGCGATTCCTACCAACGAAGCAACGGCGGCAACGGCTGCACCTGCATCACCAACCGCTCCCGTCGTGGCGGAAAATAAAACTGACTCCCAACCAACCGTTAAATCAACCCTATGGTCTTATCAACCGGTAAAAGTACCCACTCAACCGGCGGTAAATAACCAAAACTGGGTAAAAACCCCCATTGATGCATTCGTGCTGGCACCTTTAGAAAGCAAAGGACTTGCGCCCTCCCCCGAAGCTGATCGCGCGGCATTTATTCGTCGGGCAACCATTGATGCCTGGGGCTTGATTCCTACACCGGAAGAAGTCAAAAACTTTGTTAATGACACCTCTTCAGATGCCTACGAAAAGCTTGCCGACCGTTTGCTGGCGTCGCCCAAATACGGCGAACGCCAGGCGCGTCGCTGGCTCGATCTGGCTCGGTATGCAGACAGTAACGGCTTTGATAACGATGAGACACGCCCAAATCTGTGGCGCTATCGGGATTATGTGGTCAGTTCGTTCAATCAAGACAAGCCTTACGACCGCTTTATCAAAGAACAATTGGCCGGTGATGAAATCGCGCCTGACGATCAAAATGCCTTGATTGCGACAGGCTTCTTACGCGGCTTTCCAGATAATCCCAATGGTCGCGCCCTGGTACAGAAGAAGTACCAACACACCACCGATGTGACCGACACCGTAGGCAAGGTATTTTTGGGACAAACTGTTGAATGTGCGCGTTGCCATAACCACAAGTTCGACAAAATCAGCCAGAAAGACTATTTCTCGCTACAAGCATTTTTTGCCAATGCCAGTGCAGTCGACAATATCCCCGCACAAAAGGGGCCACAAGAAGTGGTCTATCAAGAAGCATGGGCAAAATATGAAGAAGCGCTTAAGCCAATTAAAGCAGCCAAAAAAGCCATTATTGACCCAGTCAGAGCCGAAGCAGATAAGTATTACTTAGAGCGTTACGACGAGGCCAGTCTGGTTTCATTGAAAAAACCTAAAAGCGAATGGAACGCGCATGATCGTTGGGTAAATCACGTCTACGGTGAATATATCGATGACGACAGATTAGCTAATTATCTTCAGGATACCTCTGTCAATAAAGACGCACCGGATTACAACCCGGCCAACGCAGAACGTTGGGCAGCCTATAAAAAGTTGAGAGATGAGGGTAGGAAAATTGCCCAAAAACTCAAACCCAATGGCTCGGATGCGATTTCTGCCATCAATGAGCTAGGGCATACCGACGCACCGCCCACTTATGTGTTTTTCGGCGGTATTCAAGAACGACCACTGGAAGAAGTACAACCGGCATTCCCGGAAGCTATAACCAGTGAGAAGCCGGTAATTGTGCCGACGGCTTACTCTTCAGGACGACGCACAGCGCTTGCCAACTGGATTGCCAGCTCGCAAAATCCTTTGACCGCTCGTGTTTATGTTAATCGGGTCTGGGAGCAATATTTCGGCAATGGTATTGTTAAAACCGTCAGCGATTTTGGTAAAGCCGGTGACAAACCCACCAATCCGGAACTACTCGATTACTTGGCGGACAGCTTCATCAAGAATGGCTGGAGTGTCAAAAAGCTGCATCGCCAAATTCTTCTCTCCAGCATTTACCGACAATCCTCTGCACACCGTGAAGATGCGTATAAGGCTGATCCTGATAACAAGCTGTTAGCCGTATTTCCACGCAAACGTTTAGAAGCTGAAGAGATTCGCGATTCGTTGCTAGTGGCTTCAGGCAAACTTGAAGAAAAAATCGGCGGACCCAGCGTGTTCCCACCGATACCGGCAAACCTAGTTACCGGTAATTCTAATGTCGACGGCACGCCATTTTGGAAAACGTCTACAGATGCACATGACCACAACCGTCGCAGCCTTTATATCTTCACCCGTCGTAGTGTTCCGTATCCATTACTGGAAACCTTCGATATGGCGTCCTCTCAAGAAGTACACAGCAAGCGCGACGTCACAACTACGCCTCTGCAAGCGTTAGCGCTTTATCACAGTGACGTGGTGTTTGAATGGTCGAAAGCATTAGCGGGGCGTGTTATCAATGAAACAGGTAGTGATACATCAGCCCAGTTAGATCGGCTGTATCAAATTCTGTTTGCACGCAGTCCTTACCAATCTGAAAAAGATGCCTTGCAAGAGTTCTTGGCGAGCCAAGAAAAAGTGATCAAGGAAAAGGCATTGACCGGAAAATTTGGCCTGAATGTACCTACTGACCTGAAAGACACCCAAAATCTGGATCCAATCAGAGCGTCTGCATTCGTCGATCTAGTGCATACCGTCGCAAATTCAAATGAATTTGCTTACCGCTTCTAATTTAATTAATCACGTTAAATAAAAGGACAATATTATGAGCAACAATTCACGTCGCGACTTTCTTCTAAAAACAGGCTATGGGCTTGGCGGACTCACTTTAAGCGGCTTACTGCCCGGTGGCGGTTTTCTCGCTACTCCGGTCATGGCAGCCGACTTTGTCGACCCATTGGCGGCCAAGCAGCCACATTTTCCTTCCAAAGTTAAATCGGTCATCTGGCTACATCAAAGCGGCGCCCCCAGTACATTGGATCTTTATGACTACAAACCAGAATTGATCAAACTGGCTGGGCAAGAAATACCGCAATCGTTCCTTAAGGATATTAAAGTGGCTATCCGCGGGGGCACCGGCAAGCTGTATGCGTCAAATCGTACCTGGAAACAGCACGGAGAAAGCGGCGCTTGGTTCTCCGACCTGCTGCCTAATCTTGCGCAGCATGCTGACAAGCTGGCATTTATCAAGAGCAGCGTTACCGTTGGTGCGACTCATGACATTTCCATTCTAAAGTTGAATACCGGCAACTTGACCCCAGGCCGACCAACACTGGGCGCCTGGATAAGCTATGCCTTGGGATCAGCTAACCCGGATTTACCGCCATACGTCGTGCTTTACAACGATAAAAAGGAACCACGAGGCGGCGGGCTTAACTGGAGCTCAGGCTTTCTGCCAGCTGTGCATCAAGGCACTGCTTTCCGCCCCGGCGACTCGCCTATCTTGCATTTAGAACGTCCGGAATATGTCACTGCAAAAGAAGAAACCGGTACCTTAGGTCTGTTAAACCGCTTGAATAAAGAAGGTGCCTCTCGTTATCCGCAAGATACTGAACTGCAAGCGCGTAACCGCTCTTACGAATTGGCGGCGCGCATGGAAGTTGCCGCGCCGGAAGCCGTTGATCTTTCCAAAGAATCTGACGCCACCAGAGAGCTATATGGCCTAAACGACGAGCTGACCAAAGGTTATGGATCAAACCTGCTCAGAGCCAGACGTTTGGTCGAAAGAGGCGTTCGTTTTATTCAAATAGTTTCCGGACAATTAGAAATTGCCGGTGAAAATAGGGACTGGGATGCCCACAACCGCTTGGATGAAAACCATGGCAAACACGCCAAGGCGGTAGACAAACCAATTGCGGGCTTACTTGCTGATCTTAAAGAACGCGGCTTGTTGGATTCGACGTTGATCGTGTGGACGTCTGAATTCGGTCGTACTTCGTATGGACAAAGTGGCAACGGTCGTGACCATAATCCATGGGGCTACACTCAATGGCTTGCAGGTGGCGGCGTCAAAGCGGGGACGACCTTTGGACAAACTGACGAAGTGGGTTTACAGGCGGTCGGTGAAAAAGTCGATACTTACGATCTGCATGCAACCGTTTTACAGTTGTTAGGACTCGATCACCTGAAAACAACTTTCCAACTAAATGGCCGTTCCGAGCGCCCAACTATTGTTTACGGCAAAGTGATTAAGGAGCTAATCGCATAAGGAATTGCTGGTTTGGTTATCTCAGTCATCGCAGATGGCCGGGATAACCACCCTCTTAACAAATATTGGAATACTTAAAATTGTCGCGTCACAAGAATTGTCGCAATGGCGTATTCCTCAGTCACTAGGTAGTTTTACCTAGGTATTACTACGACTTACAAATATTGATTAGCCAAAGAACAATATTTCTAATATCCCCATCTACTTTGAGTTATTAGCAATATGGAAACACTATTAATGAACGGATACCGTCAAGCAGACCAAGCAGACCAAGCAGACCACCTGCAATCTGATAGATACCATCAAGTCACTCAAGGCATCAACATTAGTAGTGATGCCCTTTCTCTAAAATCGGCAGAATATGTGTTACCCAACGGAATCACTCTTGTTGCTAAGAATGCGCAGGCAAGATCTTCCAATGAGAACACGCCATTAATATTTATGGCTAAATTTAATGTTCAGTTCAAAGCTGACGTAAACAGAATCACAATCGACGAATTTATCGTTAATAACAATGCCAGGATTATTAGTGAATCTAAATGGGCGCCTAATACCTTTGTCTTAGCCGTCATTCAAAACCAAGAGATTGATACCTTAAGTGTTGCTACTGAGTTTTATGACAGCGGGCTTACCAATTTTATTGCCGGGCTAGTTCAATAAACTCCGCATGAAAAACGACTCACTATGCGTCATTACTTAATCACGCATACGTATTCAATAAGCCATTACTCACCACAACGCGCTCGCCTTCAACAGCACTATTTCCGTCACCCCCATCAGCGGCAACCTCGCCATTCGTTTGATTGGCATACTGAGGCTGTGCTTGGGCTTGTTTCTGTTCTGAACTGCCGTGCTGGGCGATGCTGACGTTGACTAGGTTGAGTTGTTGCTCACCCAACATTTCGCGCAATTTGGGCAATGACGCCTCAATCGCTTCTCGCACCGCTGCGTGCTGAGCAGTAAACACGATGCTGGCCTGATCTTGATTCATATCAATGCGCACAGACACAGGGCCAAGATGCTGTGGATTCAGGTTGATTTCTGCAGCAGGCAGCGCCCGGTTATTCATCCAGACAATTCGTTCGCCAAGATCTTTATTCCATTCCGGATGCGATAACGGCCGCGTCAAGGCGGGGACTTCAGTTTTTACCTCAGCCGGGATTTTATCAACTTGCCCATTTACTGATGCTGCGCCGACAACGTTTGCTTCAATCTTGCTGGTTACCTCAGCTAACTGTTCTGTTTGACCGGATTTACCGGTTACAGCCGTCAACTTTCCTGTTTGCGCGAGTTTGCCGGTTGCCGCATTTTGCTCTTGCTGAGCCAGATCAGCGCTGAAACTTTCTGAAGTTACGGATGTTTTCAATTGCACCTGTTCAGTCTTGATTTGATTCAACTGCTTATCGGCATTGATTTTGGCAATTTCTGAACTTGATTTCAGCAAGCTCAGTGCCTCAGCCTGGCTAGCTGCGCTCGCCTCAGACTCGGGCGCTTGCAGTTGCGGCTGATTTTGAGTCAAGACCATCATCCTTTGTGCTAACAGTGCTTGTGCTTCTTGATCATCAACCACCGCCAATTGCGCGGTATCGTCATCTTTTGACTGCTGCTCAGTCTCCGCTTGCAGTTGCGGTTGGTCGGCGATTACCGGTAACGGCACCTGTGGAGTTTCAGGTTGGGCTACCGCACCGGCTTCGAGGTATTTCAATGAATCAGTGACAACACTCAAGGTCGCATCAACATCGTCTTTATCATCGACTTTGTATGACACCGGCAAATCATTGCCGAGCAAATCGGCAGTTTTTTGCACCTCGACCGAAAGTTGCTCCGCAGAAAGTGGCGGGGTTTCTGTATTGATTGGGCTGATAGTGCCGGTGCTGGCATCAGTTAAAAACTGGAGCTGCATTTTCAGGGCGTCGGCAAAGCCTTCTGTGACGGCACCTTCGACCGGTAATAAAGTCGTTAAACCCTCAATAGCGGTGCTACCGGGCAACACGTTGACTATATTTGCGCTGTCAATATTCATTGTTAACTCCTCAACTCTTTATAAATGCTGCGACGATCTTTCATCGATTACTTTAAACAAAGCACGTTACGTACCAATCTAAAGATCCTAAACATCGCGTCGCAAACGACCGGCTCGCTCATCTTGTTCCAACTGCTCACGCTTATCCTGCTGTTTGATTTCCACTACCAACGCAGCATCACAGATTTTCTTTAAGCCTTGAGAACGATTGTGCAATTCTTCCCAAACTTTACGCTTGCCTATCATCTCGGCTTCCAGCATGGCTAGTGCCTGCTCCTGGCCGAGTATGGCTTTATCCAGTTTCTCGATGAACGATCGATATTCGAGCAATTGCGCGACTTTAACGCCACCACCGCCTAGTCGGTTAAAGTTGTTTTGATATTCCGATCGATAGACTTTTAAGCCATCGACTTGCTTGAGCAGGTCAGAATATTTACGCTGCGCCAAGC
>JAUYMX010000528.1 GCA_030699345.1 Methylococcaceae bacterium | reverse complement strand
GGCTTATATCCTAAATCGGCCACCAAATCTGAAACATCAGCGTAAGTATCAGGCACATCGCCAGCTTGTAGAGGAAGCATGTTTTTTACCGCTGATTTACCCAGGCATTTTTCCAACGTCTCAATAAAAGTTAGTAAATTTACAGGATTATTATTTCCAATATTATAAACTCGATATGGCGCATGACTAGAAGCCGAGTCTGGATTATCACCTGACCAATTGGGATCACCTTGTGCTGGTTTATCTATAACCCTGATTACTCCTTCGACAATATCATCCACATAAGTAAAGTCACGACGATGATTGCCGTAGTTGAAAACATCTATTGGTTTGCCTTCAATAATATTTCTGGTAAACATAAACAGCGACATATCCGGCCTACCCCATGGGCCGTATACAGTAAAAAAACGTAGTCCAGTCGTTGGCAAGTTGTAAAGATGACTATAGGTATGAGCCATCAACTCATTAGCTTTTTTACTTGCAGCGTAAAGTGAAACTGGATGATCGACATTATCATGGATGGAAAATGGCATGGTGGTATTTGCACCATATACCGAACTTGATGAAGCATAGGCCAAATGCTCAACATTGTTGTATCGACAGCCTTCTAGGATATTTAAAAAGCCAACAATATTTGAATCTATGTATGCATGGGGATTGGTAATTGAATACCTTACCCCGGCTTGAGCTGCTAAATGCATCACCCGTTGAAACTGCTCTTTAGCAAAAAGTTCTTCCATCGCTTGCCTGTCGGCAATTTCACATTTTATGAACTTAAAATTTGTATATTTTTTTAACCGCTCTAACCTAGCTAATTTTAAATTTACGTCGTAATAATCATTTAGATTGTCAATTCCAACAACTTCATCGCCACGCTCCAATAATCTCACACTAAGACTAGAGCCTATAAAACCAGCTGCACCGGTAACTAGTATTTTCAAAATATCATCCTATCAGTTTTTAATTTAAGCATAGATACAATCTAGGAAAACTCAACTTTGTTTTGGCTTAGCTAAAATTTCCTCAAGCAGTTTTTCAGCATTTTTTTGCTCAGGAAATGCGCCTTTTCTTTTTGCTATTTCAAGCGATTGCTTTAGTTCCGATATTGCTGATCCTATTTGACCATTTTTATGATGAGCAAACGCCAAATGGTACCTAAATACAGGTTCATCTGGAAACTTAGCAACAAGATCATTAAGGATGCTTAAGCCTTGGCGAAACTCACCTCGTTTGATTGAAACCCATGCATAGGTATCTTTATAGTAAGGCTGTGGTGAATCTTTTAATTTTTCAGCTAATTCACCAGCTTTTTTAAGATGCACTTCATCGTCGTAATTTTCAGCCAATACTATAGCTAAATTATTAATAGCTATATCAAATAAAGGATTTTTTACTAGCAAAGACTCATATCGTTCAATCGCAGCTGCATAATCGCCCATTACTTTATTCAAAGCGGCTAAAGATAAAGTTAGCTTAATATCATCGGGGTTATATTTAAGTCCTTCATGATAAACAGATAAGGCGCCTTGCTTATCATTTTTCGCTAATTTGACATTTGCTTGTGAAATGTATAAAGACGCGATTCTAGTATTATTAGTAATAAGGTCGGCTAAAATTACTGATGCTTTATCAAACTGCTTATCTAAGATCAGCAAGTCACTCAATAAAATGCCCGCAGAAATATTTTGGGGATTTTTATTGAGCATATTGTTTAAAAAAACAATCATTTCCCCCCGTTTATTCAACTTTTCATAGCATTGTGCAAGGTTCCCTAGCACATCACTATTTTCAGAGAATTGTGCCAAAACTTGTTTATATATTTCAGCAGCTTTAGCATATTCACCTTGCCCTTGAAGAATTTTTCCTGACAATATTGATGCTAAATTATTCGCAAGTGGATCAGGTGTTTTGGCTATTTTCTCTACAGTTTCCTTAGCTGCACTCCAATTCTTTTCTGACAAATGTAATTGGCCTTGCTTTTCAAGTAAGCCTAAATTGGCAGGATAAAGCCTAAGTATTTTTTCAAGTATTTCTTTTGCATATTGTAAATCCCCTGCCTTTAGTGATTTTTCATACACATAAACAAAAGCCTGTAAGTTCCCTGGATTAGCTTGTAAAGCACTTATAAATTGTTTATCAGCCTGTTTAGTATCTCCCTTAACTAAAAGAGATTGCGCCAGTAGCAACATCGCTTCATCTGAATCAGGTTTGCTCCAGGTTACCTTAGTTAACAGATCGATAGCTTCATCGTACTGCTCTTTAACCAATAATAATCTGGCATTAAGAATTTTTGCATCGTCATAATTGGAATTTGACTCCAAAATCTCATCGACAATCTTTTGTGCTTCATCAGTCTTTTTCAAATCAAAAGCGATTTTTGCCAAAATTGTTTTAGCACCTAACCCAACATTGGAGTTTTCTTCTAATTCGATAACAGTATTTAGTACTTTCTTAGCTTGATCAAAGTTCTTTCTGGCAATCATCCAATCTGCTAAAGCTAACAACATGCGAGGCTGTTTTTTATGTTGCTCAGTGAATTGCAAAAATTGCTTGTCGATTTTGTCTGGGGCTGTTGCTTGATAGAAATCAAGCAACAGCAATTCTGCTCTTATATTGTTGGGTTCTGCATCAACAAGGCCTCGTAATATATCTTCTGCTTCTTTTGTTTTACCCGATTGAGAATATATTTTTGCCAATATTATCTTAAACTCTTGATTATCTGGATTGGACTCAACTAATTTTTGATAATCGGTAATTACTGCATCCAAATTTTTATTTTTTGCATCCATTTGGATTTTAAACATATCCAAACTGATATTTTTAGGATCATATTTTTTAGCGGCTTCAATTAGTTCCAATGCTTTTGGATAATCTTCTTTTTGCATATAAACCATCGCTTTTAAAGACAATGCATCAGCATTATCTGGATGATCTTTCAAAATATTATCGAGAATCGCCAACGCGTCTGCTTCTTTCTTTTGCCTAATCAATATTGAAGCTTTTAATGCTAATGCTTCCGAATTTTGTACTTCATCCTTCAGCACATATTCAGCCTGCTCCGTCGCCTCATCTAACTGTCCGAATAGCAATAACACTTTGCCTAACTTTAGTCTGGCAGCAGTAAATATAGGCGCTAACTCGATAGTTCTGGTTAGATTTTCCTTCATCGCTTTGAATTGCTGGTTTTTTTCATCCAATAAAGCAAGGTAGTAATAAGTCTCAGCAGTTTCTTGATCTGTTTGATTGGAGGACTTCAATTCCAGCTTAGCTTTATCGTATTCCCCTTTCTCGAAATACTCCTTACCTCGCTGTAAATGCGCCTCGGCATCCTCTTCTTTGTTACATCCCTCAAGCATCGATAACGCTGAAAGAATGGATACAACTAATATTTTTCTATTTGAATACCAAGGCATTTTAATCATGTTTTATCCGTTCAATTGAATAGTGCTTAAATGCTAAAAAATATTTTTAGAAGGGTATATCGTCATCGTAAGGCGCATCAAAATTATCCGACACCGTTCTTGATTCGGCAACAGATGACGTTGATGCCGGAGATGTTGGATAGTTTTGTTGTTGAGTGCTACCCGAGTCCCCCCTTTTGCCAACCAAATCTAAAATATTGGCATTTAATTCCAAGCTAGTTCTCGTAGTTCCATCATTGGCGCGGTATTCACTTTGCGACAACTCGCCAGACACAAAAACTTGCTGGCCTTTTTTTAAGTAATTGGCAAGCTGTCCTTCTGCACGTTTACCCCATACGGCAACCCTAATCCATAGAGTTTGTTGTTTATCACCAAAACCTACGTTATTTGCCACTCTCACATTTAACACA
>JAUYMX010000523.1 GCA_030699345.1 Methylococcaceae bacterium | reverse complement strand
GGTTTATCCACAACTGGCAACATTTCCTTGGGGCTGGCTTTTGTTGCTGGTAAAAAACGGGTACCAAGACCCGCAACTGGAAAAACTGCTTTTGTAATTTTTTGCTTCATGTGAGTTGTGTTATCAAGACCTATCACTAACAATCAAATGCTATGCACCGCATTTAACCACCTTGTCCTTAGTTATTAAGGATGCCACATTTTAAGCTTTTTCGGTGTTTCAACCATAGCTATCTTAATCACAAATATTCTAATTAATAAAATCATCATGATGCTGATAAATGCCTCTCAATATCATGCGCCTTAAGACCCCAAGCCAATAGCGATTCAACCCTATGATTTTCAAGTGCCAGTCGTTTTATCAAAATTTCAAATAACCCTTTATAAAACAAATACCCTGCTGTGCCATGTGCGTCCAAATAGTCACTCAAATGCACGCCATCAATTTCCAATATACTACCGTCGGTAACAGCGGTAACAGATGCATTACGAATACCTGCCTCATAGAGAGAAACTTCACCAAAAATATCCCCGACTGCCAAATCGCAGATCCCAGGCCTGACTTTTCTTCGCTCTTCCAATGCCACAGACACGGATACTCGTAACTTGCCTTCTTGTACTACATAAAGTGATTTACCTAATTCACCCTCATGAAGGATGACTTCATTCTCTTGAAATAAGCGTAATTTCCAAGCAGCCCCTTCAGGAAACACGGGATCAGCAATGATGTTATTAATTAATTCATTTAAATTACTCAAGTTCCTCTCCAATTCTTCACATATTTAATAAATCGCCAATAATGCGACTTTGACTAGAAGTATAGAAGTATAGAAGTAAGCAGGCATGATTGAATTAGTCCGCTGAAAATTTATCTTCAAATATTTACAACTCTGTTGCTCGCTGTAAATTCTATGAATGACAGGATGATTATAAATCCTGAGTTTTGCTTAGCTACCACCTTTATATGCAGTAAACTAACCCAATTAACACCAAAAATATAAGGACAGATTGATGATTAAAACTCACTCATACAACAAAATGCTTTTAGGCCTATGCCTAGCCGCAGCTGCATTCTCTGCGTCGGCCGAAGAAAAGTTTAAAGTTTGCGCTGACCCGCTCAACCCACCTTATTCAAGCAAAAACCGCGACGGCTTTGAGAACAAAATCGCTGAACTTTTTGCCAAAGAATTAAAACAACCTATTGAATACACATGGTTCCCACAGCGTATCGGTTTTATCCGAAATACCTTGAATGCATCGGTTGATGAAAATGCCGTAGACAGTACTGAATTTAAGTGCGACATAGTAATGAGCGTACCTGCCGGCTCGGATCTGACCTTGACTACTGCGCCTTACTACAATTCAACCTACGTACTGTTGATTGCCCAAGGCCGTGGCTGGGATGACATAAAAAAAGCCGAGCAATTAGCCAGTTTGCCGCTTCAGCGTCAAGAAGCTTTAAAAATTGCCATGTTTGACCGTGGCCCCGGTACAACATGGATGCAAAAAAATGGCTTGTTAGATCAGGGCATCCCCTACCAATCCATGTCTGGCGACAATGAAAATATCGCAATGCAAATAGAAAAAGATCTAAAAGCAAAAAAAATCGACATGGTGATTTTGTGGGGGCCGCTGGCTGCCTATGTAACCTCGCAAAGCCCTAAAAACAGTTATGCAACGATCCCTATGCAATCTACGCCCGACATCAAATTTGATTTTGCTGTGGCTATGGGAGTTAGAAATGGTGACAAAACTAGAAAGGAAGCATTAGATAAACTAATTGCCGCTAAATCCAGCCAAATTCAAGCCATTTTGACCAGCTACAACATCCCTTTGTTGCCAATCCCCAAAAAAACA
>JAUYMX010000500.1 GCA_030699345.1 Methylococcaceae bacterium | reverse complement strand
GCTTGCAGACATGCTGTTATTCTCCAGTGTCGGATTGCTTAGAGGCTTTCAATGAACACTCGTCGACCTGTTCAAAGAATTAAAGTATACAACTGGCTTGATATTATACAGAAGCACTTGCTTCCGGCCACCTGCATCTTGTGCAATTCACCTGGACAGGCAGGACATGATATTTGCGACACCTGCTTACAACACCTACCCAGAGTGGTGTTGTGCTGTCATCAATGCGCGGAAATACTAGAAACACAATCGTCTTGGCCGATGCTTTGCGGCCGCTGCCTAAGCCATCCGCCCGCTTACGACAGAACCTACGCACCGTTTATTTATCAGGGCGCAATCCGGCACTTGATCACCACCTTAAAATTTGGCGCCGATTATAAAAATGCGCGCTTACTCGGCCATTTATTAAGTGACTACCTGCACGACAGTGCCGACAAACCCGATTGCATTATCCCGATTCCTTTACATAAATCGCGTTATCGGGAGCGTGGCTTCAATCAAGCTATCGAAATTGCCAGAATCGTGTCGAAAGAATTGCAAATCCCGTTAGATCTTGACAGCTGCATTCGCCATCGCAACACCCCGCATCAAATCGCCCTGCCCGCCAAACAGCGCCGTAAAAATATGAAAAACGCTTTTACCTTGCGCAAGCCAATCACAGCTAAACATGTTGCGATTATTGATGACGTGATGACTACCGGCACCACGGCGCATGAATTGGCCGTGGTGTTAAAAAAAGCCGGGGTTATTCGGGTGGATGTGTGGGTTGTTGCTAGGGCTTAAGGATTTCAAAATTAAGATGGTGTTGTAGGGGCGAACTCATTCGCCCAAGGCGATTAAAATCGCCCCTACAATTGAATTAGGGAAGTTATTTTGTAACTATTCAATCTTTTGATCGAGCCGTTATGCGTAGGCTGGATAAGCGCTAGCGCATCCGGCAAAGGCGGTGGATGCGCGTTGCTTATCCACCCTACACAATAAACGCATAGCCTCACTCAGATTAATGACTGAATAGTTACGTTATTTTAAGGATTAACTATTTCAGCCTTCAAGCCAGCAATGCCTGATAGCGCTCAAATAAAAACGCCACCCGCGCCGCGTCGTCTTGTTCACCTTTGTAACCGTAAGCGGCATCGACGGCCTTATCGAGTTGCGCGTGGGCTTTGCGTAACTCGGCGGGCATGTTGCCGGGTGCGTAGAGTGTCGCCAGCGAGCAACGTTGCTCATTAACCGCACAACGTTGTTGCTCGGCAGCGCGGGCGTCCAATATGGCTTGCGCGGCGGTTTCGATGGCGGCTTGGTTTTTAGTAGTTTGGGCGAATGAATTCGCCCCTACAATCGGCCACGGAAAATTGTTATAGACGATGGTGTTGGAATAGTTGTAATCGCTTTTTAAACGCCCGCAGACGGTGCGCATCCAGGCGTTATGCATGGTCGACGATAAAATACCGAAGTGATACAAACGGGTTTCGGTCAGAAAAAACAGTTTGTTTCCACAAATCACCGAGCCATCCAAATACCCGATAGGCACAAACTGCCGACGTTCTGATGACACCATAGGAACAGCCAAATATTGCACGGAAACCGGCATTCGAATTTCTCCAAACAAATACGGCGCATCGGCCAATTTTTGCGTCGCCGCTTTGGTACTGGCAAGGCGCATCAGTTTGACTGCCTGCATCCGTCGTTGAA
The DNA here is from genome assembly GCA_030699345.1 of Methylococcaceae bacterium. Lineage (GTDB taxonomy): Bacteria > Pseudomonadota > Gammaproteobacteria > Methylococcales > Methylomonadaceae > JABFRC01. Next base: position 7,908 of record JAUYMX010000500.1, on the reverse strand, counting down.
TTTCCTGCGAGGCTTTACGATCAACGGCGGTGCTGTCTTTCAGCCATAAACAATATCGGTCGATGCCGTTGATAAATTCTTCACCCATTAAAAACGGCCGGATGTACTTTGCGGCAATCAGATCTGTGGCACGAATCAACGCCGCTTCTTCTGCCGTCAGCAACAAATTGCCGCCTTCTGTCGGTTTACTGCCATAAACCATTTCCGGTACACCCGCACACAAGGGCTTGCGGCGTTTGTCGACAAACACGGTCGGCGCATCGACCAGATACGGATTGATATTGCTGGCTATGATCGCAGTGGGGTCGCCGTTGATGTCGTCACCGTAGTCGTAAATGATTGGCGTAAGGGCGAAAAATTTTTCGCCCCTACCGGCAAAACCAACAATCACACAATGCACCGCCGCCACGCCCTTGCCTTCATTACTCCAACGAAAAGTGCGATGGGCAAAATGAATGCGAATAGGATGCTCACCAGTCATCAGCGGTCGCCACAATACCGCGACCTGCTCGCCTTGGGTAATGCTGTTGGTGGACACAAACGCGACGGAAATCCCCCCTAGCCCCCCTTTTTCAAAGTGGGGAACCGATGTCGCTGGAACAAACTCCTCCCCCTTTGTAAAAGGGGGATCGAGGGGGATTTCCCAAGCAATATAACGTGCGGCTTTCACATACCAAGCCGCCACATAATCCAGCACACCCGCGCCATTCATGCCTTGGCAAACTGCGGCCAAATCGGTTTTTTGCTCCTTGCTTTGATAGCTGTAACCAATAAACGGCGGATTGCCCATCACAAAACTGCACTGCGCCGGTGGCAACACCTCGGCCCAATCGATTTTTAAGGCATTGCCGCAGACGATGTTGGCGCGTTTGGTTAGCGGAATACGCGTGTAGTAGTTGCCGAAGCGCTGCACTTTCATGTTCATTTGATGATCGGTCAGCCACAGCGCCAAGGTGGCGATTTGCGCGGCGCTGCTGTCGATTTCGATACCGTGAAATTGATCGACATTGCAGCGAATCAGGGTGTCAACATCGAGATGGCCGCTGAGATTATCGCCCCACAAGGCTTCGATCACGTCCAACTCCAACAAGCGCAGCTCGCGGTAGGCAATCACCAAAAAGTTGCCGCAGCCGCAAGCCGGATCGAAGAAGTTAAGTTGAGTAAGTTTGTGATGAAACGCCGCCAGTTTCTTTCTGTCGCGACGAACTTTGCGAAACTCGGCCTGCAAGTCATCCAAAAACAGTGGCCGAATGACTTTGAGAATGTTGGCCTCAGAAGTGTAATGCGCACCAAACTCGCGGCGCTTTTTGTTTTTGCTGCTGGCGACTTCGTCATCAAAATGCATGATGGCCTGAAACAACGAGCCGAAAATCGCTGGACTGATGTCGCTCCAATCCAGCTTGGCGCAGTCGATTAAGGTTTGCCGGGCATTGGCGTCAAAATAGCATTGCGCCAAATTGTCTTTAAACAATGCGCCGTTGACGTGCGGAAACTGCGCCAGATGTTCCGGCAAGTTACGCGGCCTAACTTCCGGCGCACGGTTAAGGGTATCGAACAGCGCCAGCAGCGCGCCGTGCAAATCGCCACCGTCGGGCTGAGTGTGGTTAATCAGATAATCCAGAAATACATCATTGCGGCCAAACAGCGCGGTGTCGTCGGCAAACAGACAAAACAACAGGCGCACCAGATAGGTTTCCAAATCCTTGCCCCTTCGGCCTTGCTCAGGACAGGCGTCGTAACCTGTGGCTTTAATCGCATCGTGCAGGCTGGCCATTTTATCGGCGGCGGCGCGGTTAATAGCTTCTTGTTGCTGGGTGACGATGACCTCAAACCCGGCCAAAAACTTAAAGGCTTCAATATGTTTTGGGAGTTCGGCAAGCTTGATTTTTAAGGGTTCAGCATCGTTTTGGTGATCCAAATCCACCAAATGCAAGTTGGCAAAATCTGACACCAGCACATAACGCGGCAGTTCTTCATCTTTTAAGCCGGGGAAATAATCGACCGCTTGTTGGTAGGCCTTGTGCAAATCCGCGCCGGTGGATTTCATCTCCACTAACAACAATCCGGGAAAAAAGCCGTCTATCCGCCCGGCTTTACCGCCGAGTTTTTTCACCCGTTCTTCAAATCGCACCGCGCGCCGATGGTTAAGACCAAACACCGCACACAAGCCGCGAATAAAATCCTGCGCCTCGCCCATCTCGTAACTGGCTTTAGAAAATTCCTTGGCAAAAGCCGTGGCGCGCTGACGGAGAATGGTGAGGTTTTTGGTCATGGGGGAGTTTGGTTGGGTAGCAAGATGTAGGAGCGGGCCTTGCCCGCGACATTAACATAATTAAGAAATAATCGCGGGCAAGGCCCGCTCCTAAAATAACTTAGAATAATGATGCGACCTCCTGCAGGCCGCATCTGTGGTTTTGATTAGGTCTGGCTCACAGGAGCCCAGTCTTCTATCGCCACAAAAGAATTATAACCGGAGATCTGCTAAGGTGCGGATCGACTGGTAATCCAATCCGCCACCTATCTGAAGCTCAGCTTTGAGGGCTTGTGCAAAACCACAGCTTCGTTGCCGCGGTTCGATTATATAGCAATGATTTTCAAGATAATTCGCCGCACAAAAAAGCGGCCTCAAAAGAGGCCGCGATGTGGATCAGATATGGTGCAGTAGCGCGTATAGCGCAGTCTGACGTCACCACGTTTTTATTATACTCACGATGCACGTTAAAAAAACCTGTGTGCTTACTTTGTAATTAAGCAGGATGTTAGAATAAGTCTCAACTTTTTAATGTCCGAGAAAATTATGAAATTTCACACTCGCCTCGCCATCGCTGCAGCTTGCTTCGTCAGTTCAGTACCTGCAATCGCATCTATAACAACCTATGATTTTTCAGGGGTGTACAACGTTGCCGGTGGCTCACAAGCCTACAATGGCAGCTTCTCAATCGTTGATCCTATAGAAACTTCTATACGCCCTGCCAATGCCGCCGATGTGACATTGCCTGCATACACATCAATCTGGTCGGGTACATCGAAGTTTTATACCGGCGGTATAGATCTGGATATTACCTTTGCAAGTGGCGCAAAGGTTACTGCATCGACTTTTGATATTGTGGTTAACAATACAACCTTTCAAGGTAATGGTGCGCCTTATCCACAGGGCTTGTCTGTGCAACTATATCCTTCATCCACGACGGTCATTGCCCCGACTTCATCAGTCTGCGATACATCCACCGGCGTTTGTGGTGAAGATGATGATCCTTTGTACGAAGACGCTACCCAAGACGCGATAATGGCAACCACAGGTGTGTATTTTGCCTTTTATAACGCGCCAGACCAAGTAAGTGCGGGCGTGCCGGATTTGACGCTCTTTGGCCTAAACGCCGGTTTAGGCATTTTCTCAACCAATGCATTGGGACAACCTACGACAACACTAACTAGTTTTAACTCAATCTCTGCGACGGTTACCGAATCTCCGGTTCCGGTTCCTGCTGCATGGATGTTGATGGCTACCGGCGTTTTGACATTCGCCTCTCAAATACGCCGTAACAAACGCGCTTAATAAACCATCAAGCTGTCCTGCTCTCTGACTCTGTATCACTGCCATTAAGTTAAACCGTTCGGAGTGAGCCTTTCGGCTTCGCTCAGGAGAGCCTTGTCGGCCTAACATTGAAAGGAAAAATCCTGGATTTAATGGTAGTGGCGCAGAGTGTGGAGACTAAAAACCACCACTCTGCAGCCTTCCTCTCGCTAAAAGCTTAACCCCTTATTCGCTTTCCAAGCCGTCAACCCGCTGAAATCCTCTGGGCAAGGCCAAGCCGCGTTTGGCGCGACTGCTGGAGTAATGAGTAATATCGGCGCCTTTTAATTGGATATGGCGTTTTCCGGCAATGACTTTCAACTCGCCTGCGGCGGCAATGGCGATAATCGCCACCACTTTGTCGCTGCCGTTGCTTAAATCGGCGGATGGGATTTGTATCAATTTGTTACCTTTGCCTTTTGCCAAGGCGGGCAGTTCAGCGACTGGAAAAATCAACAAGCGGCCTTGTAAGGTAACCACGGCCAGCAAGTCGTCATCTGTTGTAACAGCAGCAGGCTTAAGCACTTTGGCACCATCAGGCAAGGTAAGTAGGGTTTTACCGGCTTTGTTTTTGCTCAGTAACTCTTTTAGTTGTACGCGGAAGCCGTAACCGGCATCGCTGGCAACCACAATCCAATCGTCCGGGTTTCCGACTAATAAGTTAGTGAACGATGATCCCGCCGGCGGATTAAGTCGGCCGGTGAGCGGCTCGCCTTGCGTTCTCGCCGACGGTAAGTCATGCGCCGAGGTGCTGTAGGCGCGGCCGGTTGAATCCAGTAAATACACCGGTTGCGTCGAGCGGGTTTTTACCGCATCCAAAAAGCTGTCGCCGGAGCGATAATTTAACGATGCCACATCAATGTCATGACCTTTGGCCGACCTGATCCAGCCTTTTTCCGACAGGATGACGGTGAGCGGTTCGTTAGCTATTAATGCAGTAGTTTCTAATGCTTGAGCGGATTCTCTGGCGACGATCGGCGAGCGGCGGTCATCACCGAACTTTTCGGCATCGCGCTCGATTTCGGTTCTGATCAAACGATTGAGCAATCGTGGCGAACCTAAAGTTTTTTCTAATGCCGCTCGTTCTGCTTCAAGCTCCGCTTGTTCGCCGCGGATTTTCATTTCTTCCAGTTTGGCGAGGTGTCTTAGCTTTAATTCGAAGATCGCCTCGGCTTGCAGGTCAGTAATGCCAAAGCGTTCCATCAATACCGGATTGGGGTTATCTTCAGCACGAATAATGGCGATAACTTCATCGATATTAAGGTAGGCAATCAACAAGCCGTCCAAAATATGCAAGCGCGCCAGCACTTTATCCAGTCGGTATTGCAAACGCCGACGCACGGTTTCGGTACGAAAGGACAGCCATTCCACCAGGATTTCGCGCAAGTTTTTCACTTTCGGCCTGCCATCCAGTCCGATCATGTTCATGTTAACGCGGTAGCTTTTTTCCAGGTCGGTGGTGGCAAACAAATGCGACATGATCTCGTCGACATCGATGCGCTTGGATTTGGGGATAATCAACAGGCGGGTTTGGTTTTCATGATCCGACTCATCACGCAAGTCTTCGATCATGGGCAGTTTTTTCGCCAGCATTTGCGCGGCAATCTGCTCCAGCAATTTGGCGCCGGAGACTTGATGAGGCAATGCAGTAATGACGATGACGCCATCTTCCTCCTCGTATTTAGCGCGCATTTTCACCGAACCGCCACCGCTTAAATACATTTTTTGGATGTCTTCCGCCGAGGTAATGATTTCCGCATCGGTCGGATAATCCGGGCCTTTGATATAGCTGAAAATGGTGTCGAAAGAACAATCGGGATTATCTAAAAGCTCAATACAAGCCGCCGCCACTTCTCTAAGATTATGCGGCGGAATATCAGTCGCCATGCCGACGGCGATACCCATGGTGCCGTTGAGTAATACATTGGGCAGTCTTGCCGGCAATAACACCGGCTCTTTGAGCGTGCCGTCAAAATTATCCGACCATTCAACCGTGCCCTGCCCCAACTCGCTTAGCAAGGTTTGCGCATAGGCGGTCAAGCGCGATTCGGTGTAACGCATCGCGGCGAAGGATTTTGGGTCATCCGGCGACCCCCAGTTACCCTGCCCGTCGATCAACGGATAGCGATAAGAAAAATCCTGCGCCATGATCACCATGGCTTCATAACAGGCCGAATCGCCATGCGGGTGGTATTTACCCAGCACGTCACCGACCGTTCTAGCGGATTTTTTATACTTGGCAATGGCCGTCAAGCCCAGCTCAGACATTGCATAGACAATGCGCCGTTGCACCGGTTTTAAACCATCGGCAATATTTGGTAATGCCCGGTCGAGAATGACGTACATGGAATAATCCAGGTACGCTTTTTCGGCAAATTCTTTCAGCGGTTGTTGCTCAAAATTCCCTTGTACAATCATTGGTTACAGCCCTGTTTCTGGTAATTCGACATGTAATTCTCTATTTTTTTCTAAAATTTCCTGGCGCATTTGCTTGCGCATAATTGCGGCTTCATACAACCTTTTTTCTACATCAGTATTCACTTCCAGCCTGGGCACTTCAACGCTATTGCCGTCTTCATCAACCGCCACCATGGTGAAATAGCATGACGTTGTGTGTCGTTTTTCATCGGTGCGTAAATTTTCCGCAACGACTTTTATGCCAATTTCCATCGACGCCTTACCCACGTAGTTAATATGGGCGTAAAAAGTCACCAACTCACCGACATTAATTGCTTGCTTGAAAAATACATTATCCAGCGCCGCCGTCACCACGTAATTTTTTGAATACTTGGCAGCACAGGCGTAAGCCACTTGGTCGAGCAATTTCAATATCACTCCACCATGAACCTTACCGGAGAAATTAACCATATCCGGTGTCATCAGCACGGTCATGGTTAGGGATTTTTCTTGGATTTTCATCGAGTGCTTATCCAATCTAAACAATCCTCAGGCAAATCAACAGTGCCGCTGTATTTATTTAAATCAACAGGCTTATTTTCATTCTTTTCATTATAGAAAAGAATGAACTCATACTCCCCGGCAGCAATAGTGTCCGGTAGATGCGCGGTCATCGTATGGTCTTCGTTGACTTCTGCTTTAATTTTAATTGATTGCATAGCAAGCTATTCACTACTGCGTTAAGTTCTGAAATGTTTCTGCATATTGATCCATGATTTGTTCATGAATCTGCAACGCTTGATCTTCTTCATGCTGCTGGTTTATTTCAAATTGATGTTGTTTAACATAGTTTTTTACCAGCTCTAAAACAATATCTTCAGGAGTACTTTTGGCACCAAATGCTAATGCATTTAATTGATGCTCGATGTCATCAGGAATCGATAAGGTCAACATAACTGTCTCTGTAAAATAACGAATTGGCACCGCACATTTAAAATGAACCGCAGTTCAAATTTCGGTTTTATCTCCTCACCCCAACTCTCTCCAATAGCAATGCCAGTAAGTTAAGCCGTTCGTGGTGAGCTTGTCGAACCATGAGCGGCTTAACGAATGCTACGGATTTTTCCATTCACCCTTCGACAGGCTCAGGGCGAACGGAAAAATCCTTACCTTATCGGCATTGCCAGCAGCTGCTGGGTATATAAGTACCAGAATTTGAAGAGTGCAAGTTACTAATTCTGTTGGATAGTTTTACGCTATATCCGCCAAATTGCCCTTAGTCTCCAACCAGGTTTTCCGGTCTTGCGAGCGCTTTTTTGCCAGCAACAAATCCAGTTGCGCATTGGTGTCGTCGTTTTCTTCGACCGTTAACTGCACTAATCGCCGGGTATCCGGATTCATGGTCGTTTCCCGCAACTGGCTAGGATTCATCTCGCCCAAGCCTTTAAAACGCTGTACGTTGATTTGGCCTTTGAGTTTTTCGGCTTTGATTCTGTCCAACACGCCTTGGCGTTCGGATTCATCCAGTGCATAAAACACCCGCTTGCCAACGTCGATTCTATATAAGGGCGGCATTGCTACGAACACATGACCAGCATCCACTAAAGCTCGAAAATGCTGATAAAACAACGCACAAATTAACGTGGCAATATGGTTACCGTCCGAGTCGGCATCGGCCAGAATGCAGACTTTACCGTAGCGAAGATGTTGTAAGTCGCTGGAACCGGGCTCTATACCCAAGGCCACGGCAATGTCGTGAACTTCCTGCGAAGCCATCACTTGCTCGGATTCGACTTCCCAAGTGTTAAGTATCTTGCCACGCAGCGGCATTATTGCCTGAAAGTCGCGTTCCCGAGCCTGTTTGGCTGAACCGCCCGCCGAATCGCCTTCCACTAAAAACAACTCGGTGCGATTGATGTCTTGCGCGGAGCAATCTG
>JAUYMX010000484.1 GCA_030699345.1 Methylococcaceae bacterium | reverse complement strand
TCACTAGCCCTCTTTGGTGCGGCGTTAGATTTTCAAGAGCTTCATCAAATACTTTGAATTCGTCGGCTTTCATTTTGCCTCCTTATCTCATTGATTTCTATTACAAGAGTGTAAACCACTAGCTAACAGTGACATAGCCTTTTTAAAATTAAAAATCATCGTTATTTCAGTTACTTGTCTGAATTTATGCTGTCCTAAAAGCAAATGCAAAATACATCAAATACCTTGCCCGAAAACCCGCCGAAATTGCTGGATAATGAGCAGGACAAAATAACAGTACTTTTACCGTACAGGCTAAGCGGCCTGGATTAAACGCTTTATTTTGCATTTTGGCAAATTACTCTCTGGGTAGAGATTGTGAATATAAGAAACAATCGGCTTTCATCCCCAAATGTATATTCACAATCCAAAAAGCACCGCTTGCCAGCACAAACGGAAGTTTCATTAATCTATTCTAATAAGGCTATTTGGCCTGTGGTTTTTTATTCTATGGCGCAGTATTCGTGTGCATTGGTCTTACCAAGGGTTTGTCGGTATTTGGGCTGGAACTGGATTCCGCGCTGAACTCGCCACTCAAAAAACTACTGTTCGTTGGATAACACTCCGGTGGCTGCAAAAGCGGCGGGCAAAACAAGCATGTGATCGAAAAAAATCGACACGGCACAATAGCTAAATTACCGTTAACTATATTTTGTAATTCAATGGAGCTGATTTTATGAGAAGCACTATTACTGCCAGAGGGCAAACTGTTATAGCTGCAAAAATCCGTCAGCAGTTTCATTTATCGCCGTCTGATAGGCTGGAATGGATTGTCGATGCTTCCGGCATACATATGAATTGATGTTGTGCGGGGCTTATGACAGCGCCTTTCCAAATAGCATCGATTTGTTTGGTGATAATTGCCCAAAGTGTGTCATTTCACATGGTTCACTATGGCATATGCCGCATTAGTATGATTAACGAATAACAAGTTCTATTACAAATCAATTACATAGTGTTTGGCTTGGTTATTGCTTAATTATTGAGATCTATTAAACAGGCTCATCTCAATCTGTCAGCAAACCAACGCCATGAACAGCATTGCTCTTACTATTAACGATTTGTTTTTGAATCATCGGCAATCGTTAATTCACACCATTTTCGGCATTGTCGGCTGTCCACAAACGGCAGAAGATTTAGCGCATGAAGCGTACTTAAAAATGCTGCATGCGGCAGAAACACAAGAAATAAGCTATCCACGCCCGTTTCTTTACCAAATCGCCCGCAATTTGGCGTTGGATCATCTACGCAAGGAGCAGGTTCGTCAGCGCGGCGGTTATCCGTCAAAAGACCATGAAGAGCTTGAGACACTCATTGAGCGGCTTCCCGCCAATACCCCCACACCTGAGCAACAAGCTGACGATAGGCAGCAAGTCGACCATATGCTTGAAGCGCTTAACGGCTTATCGGAACGTCGGCGGCAAATTCTGGTGCTGCACAAATTTCATCATTGGTCTTATGAGCGCATCGCCGGGCATTTCGGTATTTCCCGTAGTGCTGTGGAAAAAAACATCCATGTTGCTCTGGGTCACTTATTAGCGGCACGAGACGGGTCGCCATTTTAAAGTGTGGGTTAGCGTCCATTACACGTCTTATACTGATAGTATTCTGCAAAATTATTTATTTACGGCCCATGTCTTTATATTCTGAACCGGAATCGAACGTTACCTCATTAGGCGCCACGCAAGATCAAGCAATAGCGTGGTTTGCCCGATTGCAGGACAGCAAAGCCACGCAACGTGACCGGATCGAGTTTACAGAATGGCTGGCCGCCAATCCGAATCATCAAGCTGCTTACGATAAAGTTGTTCAGCTGTGGCAAGCACCGGCTTTTAATACCGCTTTGGGTCATTACGCTGCGATTCCACTCCCATTGCCAGCTCTGCGAAAATGGTATCCTCAACGTTGGGCCGCTGCCGCTTGTGTGGTGTTGATGACTGGTTGGGTATTGATGGCTGCGGGGCTGATTGAGCGCTGGCAAGCTGATTTGGTTACTGGTACCGGCGAACAGCGACGCGAAGTTTTGGCCGATGGTTCGACGCTAATACTGAATACCGATTCGGTAGTTAAGCTTGATTATGCCGGTGACCGGCGCGGGGTGACACTGTTAAGCGGCGAAGCCTATTTTGAAGTACAGCCCGACAAAGCCCGGCCATTTATAGTTACGACAGCACAAGGCACCGTGCGAGTAGTCGGCACCCGCTTTACGGTAAAAACCGGCGATGTTACGCAAGTCGATGTTGAAAGCGGTATCGTCATTTGTACTTCCCAGCAGGGAGAAAGTCGCCAGCTCACTGCCGGGCAGCACACCGATATTGCTAATCAAAGTGTTGCCGCCATTTCCCAAATCGACACCAGCCGCACTTTCGCTTGGCTAAAGGGCCGCTTGATTTTTCAAGATCAACCCTTGGTCGAAGTGATCGCCGAACTCGATCGCTACCATCCCGGCGCCATCGTGATTACCAACGCCAAACTCGGCCAAACCCGTATTACCGGCAATTACAAACGGAAAGATACCGCCGCTATTGTCCGCAGCTTGGCCGAAATTGCCGGAGCGCGAGTGATTAATCTGTCGCCATATTTGACGGTGTTGAAATCTTAAAGTCCGCTGCTTATTTCCTGGAAAAGCGCGCTGACTTTATTCTCGAGCTCGGGTAAATCCCGCTCAATTGTTTTCCAGACAATTTCCAAATCAACTTCAAAATATCCATGAGCTAGGGAAGCGCTGATTAAATCCTTCGACAAGCTCAGGATGAACGATAACCTATTGATTTCGTTCGTGGTGAGCATGTCGAACCATGAGCGAAATCGATTTGTTCAGTGCTTCCCCAGTTCATTGCGCATTATTTCTGAGGACAGAGCCGAAAACACGCACATTGTCGACACGGTGGGGCAGAATCACTCTTTTGATTTGTTCTCGATAAATCTGTAAAGCAAAAGATGCCCGCATACACGTTTTTTGGGTTATCAATTGAGTGTGGTAACACTAAAAAAATAGCTAATAGAAGTGTGTGTTTCCATTCCTGACACGTCTAGTTACCCAGGCCAGCTGCAAACACGCGGGCTAATCACACTAGACAAAGGAGACACCATGAGTCAGGTTCAACACCGCAGACCTTGCGCACTGCGCAAATTGACGCTTGCTATTGCTTTGGCATTACCCTCAATCGCTACGTCTTTGCCGTCATCAGCAGCGGACACATCGAAAGCGGTAACCTTAGAAAATGCCAAACAGAACTTCAACATCCCCGCCCAGCCGTTGGCGAATGCCCTCAATGCTTTTATTGCCACCAGCGACTGGCAAGTCGGATTTCCGGCCGGATTGGCGAAAGACGTTCGCGCGAATGCGGTCAGCGGTTCTTATACCCCGCAACAGGCACTAGAGAAATTGCTGCAAGGCACAGGGCTGGTTTATCGTGTGACTGGGGGCAATAGTGTGACATTGGAGAAAACCGTCGAGCAAAGTCCACAAACTAAAGAAACGACGTTGGCGCCGGTTACAGTAGCGGGGGCGGTTGTTTATGATTCAACCGATCCTTATAACAAGGATTACTCTTTGCCTAACGCTTTTACCGGCACCAAAACTGATACTCCGTTATTTGATACGCCTATGTCTGTGCAAGTTGTTCCTAAAGCGGTTATTGCCGACCAACAAGCAATAGGGTTGGAAGATGCGCTTAAAAACGTCAGCGGTGTCGCTAAAGGCTGGGGCTTTGGTAATGATAAAAATGAAAACCTCTATATCCGTGGTTTTGACAACGGAAGTAGTATTTATCGCGATGGAGTGTTAACGCCTAACACGCCGATTTCGCTGGCAAATGCTGAGCGCGTCGAAGTACTGAAAGGGCCATCCGCCATGCTCTACGGGCGAGCTCAGCCGGGCGGACTGGTTAATATTGTAACCAAACGTCCGAAAACCGAGGCTTATTATTCGCTGCAACAACAATTTGGATCCTTCGACACATACCGAACCTTGTTGGATGCCACCAACAAAATTACTGAGGATGGAGCGCTAGCCTACCGCGTTAATTACGAGCATTTGGACAGCGCTACATTTAGGGATAATCATCCGATTACCCGTGACTTTGTTGCGCCCAGTCTGACCTGGAAAATCACTGATAAAACCCAGTTGGATTTGGATTTTATGTATCAGAACATCAAAGATGTTGGTGATTCCGGCATTCCTTATAATTTGCAAAAATCAGGTGCTATTCCCGGAAAAATTCCGATAAATTTTTCCGGGAACGAGCCGACCGATTTTGCTGACAAAGAAGCCTATACCGGCGGCGTGACACTCACCCATGAATTCAATCAAGACTGGAAATTGCGGGCGAAATATTCGACTCATAACCAGACATATCTTACAGCACAGACGCCTTCTAATGAAAATGTCGATCTGTTGGGTAATTTAGCGCGGGGCTTCATTAAAACCAGCGATGATTTTCAAAATCAATATGGCACCGTTGATATAACCGGCCATTTTGCAACCGGGCCTTTACAGCATAATGTTTTGATAGGCGCAGACTATTACCATTCTAAAAATAGAAACCTTTATAGTGCTTATCAGAGCGCTCCCACTATCAACGTATTCAATCCACAATATGGTTTTAATGATTTCGCAAATATTCCGTTAGGGGGGCAAAATGACAATACCAATGAATGGTATGGCATTTACGTCCAAGATCAGCTTTCACTGTGGAATCAATGGCATCTATTAATGGGCGGAAGATTTGATAATGCGATGACTAGCAGCTATGACGACAAAGGTGTTCTTACCAATCATACCGACGATGACAACTTCAGTCCTCGCATAGGGTTGTTGTACCAGCCGATTACTTGGCTAGGCGCTTACGTGAATTACGTTAACGGCTTTAATGCTTTTAATTCCGGAACGCCATTAACTGGCTCATCATTTGAGCCGGAACGATCCAAAGAAATGGAGTTCGGTTTAAAAGGTGAATGGCTGGACGGAAAATTGCGCTCCAACTTGGCGTTTTTTGAGCTGACTAAAACCAATGTCAAATCCCAGTTGCCTGCACCTTTTAGCAGTTTTTATGCGACTACTGGTGCCCAACGCAGTCGCGGCATCGAATATGATTTACAAGGGCAAGTGACTGATTACTTGAATGTCATTGGTACTTATACCTATACCGAAGCAGTTGTTACCAGTGGCAATGACTCGCCTTTTAGCGGTGTCGGCAAAGCCGGTGATCGCTTCGCAAACATTCCCAGAAATGCTGCAAGTTTGTGGTCAACGTTAGACTTTTCAGAGTTTGGCGCACAAGGTTTTAGTGCGGGGGCGGGTGTTTATTTGGTAGGTAGACGTATGGGCAATGTTAACAACAGCTTTGAAGTGCCCGGCTATGCGCGTGTTGACACCATGCTCAAGTATCAGCATCCGGTCGGCCCATCCAAGCTCACATTGCAATTCAATATAGAAAATTTGTTGGATAAAGAATACATCTCATCCAGTAACGGCTATGGCGATTTTATCTACCAAACACTACCCGGCGCGCCGCGCACATTCTTGGGTTCTGTTAAGGTCGAGTTTTAAGATTCCCTAAAAAAGTTGGGTTGCTATTTTTGGTAACCCAACAATAAGCCAACTTCATGACACTTCACTTTGAAAACAACTACCATTTTCTCTTTGAACAAGAAAATCCGCCGTAAGTTTTGGTTAAAGGTCCACCTTTATATCGGGTTGTGCGCTGGCGCTGTATTTGTGCTCATTGGCCTGGCCGGCAGTTTGTCGGTATTTGGGCCGGAACTGGATTCCGCGCTGAACTCGACACTCAAAAAAGTACAACTCCAGGCTTCACCATCTACATACCGGTCGTTGAATGACATTGCCGCGGCTGCAAAATCGGTAATCCCTATATCAGGCAAAGCCTATGCCTTGGTTTTTCCGGATCAAGCAGATGATGCCTTTTGTATTACCTATAGTTTGCCAGCTCAAGGTATGAATCAAAACGAATGGCATCAGGTATACGTTAACCCCTATACCGCGCAGGTCACGGGGCAACGATTGATGTTCGACACGGGTAACTCTTTTCGAGGGGCTTTAATGAATTTTTTCGTCCGCTTTCATTACACGTTGGCTTTAGGGGAAGTGGGTCGCACATTTGTCGGCATTGTCGCGTTATTACTGGTGTTTTCGATATTGACCGGACTTATTGTTTGGTGGCCGAGTGTCGGAAAATTTCGGCAAGCGCTTAGCCTAAAACGTCACGCCAGTATCGAGCGTTTCAATTTTGATTTACATAAAACCGTTGGTTTTTATAGCTTGATTATCCTGCTGATTGTGCTGATTTCGGGTGTCGAGATGGTTTTTCCAGTCTATGTCGATGGTCTTGTGAAGGTGCTTTTATCCGTGACGCCTAAAGCAGAAGCACGTGTTTCTGATACAGTCAGTCCTACTCTCCCCATAACGTTGGATCAGGTGGTAGCGATAACTGATAGTCGTTTTCCTGATGGCTCTTACAAGTGGATTTTCTTCCCACAAGGCGAGCGGAATGTGTTTCGTGTTGTTAAAAGAGCGCCGGATGAAGTTAATCAAACTCGCCCATCTCGGACGCTCTGGCTCGATCAATATACCGGTAAGCTATTACAAGAACGCGAACCGGCAAAAAATGCAGCCGGTGATACCTTGCTACAGTGGCTTTATCCATTACATAGTGGCGAAGCGTTTGGCCTGACGGGCCGCATCCTGATTTGTATATCGGGATTAGCTCCAGCGGTGTTGTACGTGACTGGTTTGATTCGCTGGCTGCAAAAGCGGCGGGCAAAGCGATCTGTAAAGTTACCCGGCTGACACAATCACAACCTATAGCGCCTACTAACGCGTATAGAGAAAGTATTGGTTTGAAATGTTATTCCTT
>JAUYMX010000483.1 GCA_030699345.1 Methylococcaceae bacterium | reverse complement strand
AGAAAGGGTGATGATTGTTACGTGCCTGTGCCCTTGGGAACAAAGGTTTGCGACGCTGAAACCGATGAGGTTATTGGTGATCTAACCAAAATTGGGCAAACTTTATTGGAGGCTCAGTGTGGATATCATGGTCTGGGAAATACTCGTTTTAAGAGCAGTATTAATAGAGCGACACAAAAAGCCAGTACGGGTAGCGAGGGTGAGCATCGCCGTTTAAATTTGGAGTTGACATTAATTGCCGACGTGGGCTTATTAGGTATGCCTAACGCAGGTAAGTCGAGCTTAATACGTTCGGTGTCGTCAGCGACACCTAAAGTGGCTGATTATCCATTTACTACCTTGCACCCAAATTTGGGGGTTGTTAGAGTAGATGATTTACGTAGTTTTGTGATTGCTGATATTCCCGGTGTTATCGAAGGTGCTGCAGAAGGTGCGGGGTTGGGGTTGCAGTTCCTCAAGCATTTGTCGCGTACCAGCTTGCTGTTGCATGTGGTCGATATAGAGCCTTATGAAAGTGCTGAGTCGCCAGTGGAAGCGGCCAGAAAGATTATTCGTGAAGTTGAAAAATGGAGCGACGATCTCGCCAATAAGCCGCGTTGGTTGGTATTGAATAAGATAGATAGAGTGCTTGATGAGGAGCTTGACGAGCGTTGTCAAGCGATTGTCGATGCGTTGGGCTGGGTTGCTCCAGTGTTTAAAATTGCGGCTGTTAATGGTGAAGGTACGCGAGAGCTTATGTACGCGATTATGAATTTTATAGAAGAACAAAGACGGGCGGATAGTGAACAGCAGGGCTGATTTTGCAAATATTAGACGAGTAGTCATTAAAATAGGCAGCTCATTGCTCACCAAGGGTGGGCAGGGGCTGGATCAAGTCGCTATTGCCGAATGGGTTAGGCAAATGGTTGGCTTAAGACGGCAGGGTGTCGATGTGATTCTTGTGTCTTCAGGTTCAGTTGCTGAAGGCATGTGTCGATTAGGTCTGAAGGTGCGACCTACCGTCTTGCATGAATTACAGGCTGCAGCGTCAGTTGGTCAGATGGGCTTGGTTCGTGTTTTTGATGACAATTTTCAGCAGCATAATTTGCATGCTGCTCAAGTGTTACTAACGCATGATGATTTGTCGGATCGGCAGCGTTATTTGAATGCTCGTAGTACTTTGCTGACGCTGCTTAAATTCGGTGTGATTCCGGTTATCAATGAAAATGATGCCGTTGCTACCGAAGAGATTCGTTTTGGTGATAATGATACTTTGGCTGCGCTGGTTGCTAATTTAGTAGAAGCAGAGCTATTAGTTATTCTCACTGATCAGAAAGGGTTGTTTACAGCTGATCCGAGTGTTTATCCTGATGCTACATTGCTTTCTGAAGTTAGTGTAAATGATGAGCGATTGGAAAAAATGGCTGGAGATAGTCGCAGCGGTTTGGGACGTGGCGGCATGTTTACTAAAGTCCGTGCAGCAAGGTTGGCGGCAAGGTCTGGGGCGGCGACTGTAGTTGCGCCAGGCGTGTTGAATAATGT
Organism: Methylococcaceae bacterium; assembly: GCA_030699345.1. Classification (GTDB taxonomy): domain Bacteria; phylum Pseudomonadota; class Gammaproteobacteria; order Methylococcales; family Methylomonadaceae; genus JABFRC01. The sequence goes on along the minus strand of JAUYMX010000483.1, from coordinate 753 downwards.
GATTGCGGCTGTTTTTTCTGGTGCCGAAGTCGGCACACATTTTTTGCCGGATGTTGAGCCGTTGATTGCTAGAAAGCGATGGTTGGCTGGGCAGTTGCAGGTGAAAGGTCAATTAATTGTCGATTTGGGTGCAGCTAAAGCATTAAAAGAGCAGGGCAAGAGTTTGTTGGCGGTGGGTGTGAAGACTGTGTCTGGCGAGTTTGAGCGTGGAGAGTTGGTTTCGTGTGTTGATGAGGCAGGCTTGGAAGTGGCTCGCGGTCTAATTAATTACGGATATTCAGATGCCAAGCTTATCTTGGGTAAGAGTAGTGCTGAATTTGAAAAAATTTTGGGATATGCTGATGATGCAGAAATAATACACCGAGATAATTTGGTATTGATTTGAGCGTTAATAACGCTCAATAAAAAAGCCGCCATTCAAAATAAGACTGGCGGCTTTTTTTATCTCGAAAAATTAGCTATTAAGCAATAGATTTAACTTTTAAATTTAATCTGCTTTTGCTACGAGAAGCTTTATTCTTGTGGATGATACCTTTATTAACTGCAGAATCGATAATCGGCACTACAGTTTTGAAAGCGGCCTGCGCTTTTTCTTTGTCACCAGCCCTTACGGCAGCGATGACTTTTTTGATGAATGTGCGTAAGTTGCTACGTTGTCCTGCGTTGCGAATACGGCTTTTTTCCGCTTGTCGCGCACGCTTTTTAGCTTGTGCTGTATTAGCCATAGTGTCTCGGTTATTACTGATTGAGTTA
>JAUYMX010000478.1 GCA_030699345.1 Methylococcaceae bacterium | reverse complement strand
GTAACACCCTGCTAACGTAGCTATTATTTTTCTAAAGGAATTAAGACAATGCCAATTTACGAATATCAATGCCAGTCCTGCGGCCATGAGCACGAAGCACTGCAAAAACTAAGTGATCAGCCATTAATAGTTTGCCCGGCTTGTACTAAGCCTGAACTTATGAAAAAAATATCGGCAGCAGGCTTTAGATTAAAGGGCACGGGCTGGTACGAAACTGACTTTAAAACGGGCAACAGCAAGAAAAATGTTGCCAGTGAATCGCCCAAAGCTAGCGACGCCTCTTCCAGCACTCCCAAACCTGCCAGTACGCCTAGCAGTGCCGCTAAAAGCGATTAATACTCTTCTAAACCGATTCAATAACTTTTTTAACACAGGGACAAACTATGCGTACTCACAAGTGCGGAGAATTAAATAAGCAACACACAGATCAAGCGGTTCAATTATGCGGCTGGGTTCATAGGCGCCGCGATCATGGCGGGGTTATTTTTATCGACCTACGAGACCGCGAAGGTTTGGTGCAAGTGGTATTTGATCCTGATGCGCCCGATACCTTTGCCATTGCAGAGCATGTACGCAGCGAATATGTTTTACGCATTGAAGGCGTGGTTCGCGGTCGTCCCGAAGGCACGCACAATCCCAACATGCGTACCGGTGAAATTGAAGTGCTGGCCACCCAAATTGAAGTCTTAAACGAATCGGAAACACCACCATTCCCGATCGAAAGCGACATCGAGGTCAACGAAGAATTGCGCTTGCGCTATCGCTACATAGACCTGCGTCGCACCGCGATGCAAGAAAAAATGAAAGTGCGCCGCGATGTCACCCGCGTGTTAAGAAACTTCCTGGATGATAACGAGTTTTTTGAAATTGAAACGCCTTACCTGACTAAAGCCACACCGGAAGGCGCTCGCGATTACATCGTCCCTAGCCGCACCCACGAAAATGCCTTTTTTGCGCTTCCACAATCGCCACAGCTTTACAAACAAATGCTGATGATTGCCGGTATGGATCGTTATTATCAAGTCGTGCGTTGTTTCCGCGACGAAGATTTACGCGCCGACCGTCAACCCGAATTCACCCAGCTCGATATCGAGACCTCGTTCATGACAGAAGACGAGATCATGAAGATCATGGAAGAAATGATTCGGCAACTATTTGCCAAAGTCATTAACGTCAAGTTGGATGACGTTTTCCCACGCATGACTTACCAAGAATCAATGTCACGTTTTGGTGTCGACCGCCCGGATTTACGTATCCCGCTAGAGTTGGTAGATATTGCCGACGAGATGAAAGACGTCGATTTCAAAGTCTTCTCCGGCCCTGCTAACGATCCTAAAGGTCGCGTAGTTGCTTTACGCTTGCCGAACGGCGGTGATTTAAGCCGTAAAGACATTGAAGACCTGACCAAATTCGTCAGCATCTACGGCGCCAAAGGTCTGGCTTACATCAAAGTTAACGATTTAAGTGCCGGTATTGAAGGCTTGCAATCACCTATCGTCAAATTCGCGCCAGCTGATGTTTGGGCTAAAGTGCTTGCCAAAACCGGCGCACAAACCGGCGACTTGATTTTCTTCGGCGCTGACAAAACCAGCATCGTCAACGAAGCCATGGGCGCGCTGCGCGTTAAACTGGGCCACGACCTTAACTTGATTCAAGGCGACTGGAAACCGGTTTGGGTCGTCGACTTCCCAATGTTTGATTGGGATGAAAAAGCAGGCCGCTACAACGCGATCCATCATCCATTCACCGCGCCAAGTTGTTCAGTTGAAGAATTGGTTGCCAATCCTGGCGCTGCTTTGTCACGCGCTTATGATTTGGTGCTTAACGGTACTGAAGTTGGCGGTGGCTCGATTCGTATTAACCGCAGCGCGATGCAGCAAACCGTGCTGGAAATTTTAGGTATTGGCGAAGATGAAGCCAGAGAAAAATTCGGCTTTCTGTTGGATGCTCTGAAATACGGCGCGCCTCCTCATGGCGGATTGGCGTTCGGTTTGGACAGATTAGTCATGTTAATGACTGGCTCACACTCCATACGCGACGTTATTGCCTTCCCCAAAACGCAATCAGCAGCGTGTCCGTTAGTAAGCGCGCCAGCGGTGGTGAGCGATGAGCAATTGAAAGAATTAGGTATTCGCTTAATTAAAACGGCGACTAAAGACAAAGTTTAAAGCTTCTAAAATTAGGTTCCGTTCTTAGTCATTATATAATGGACGGAACCTACTTATTCGAGACTAATTCAACGTCTCAAACACATCCTCTTTGGGCAAACACGCCTAATAAATAACAAAACCATCTTGGCTTTCAAAATTCTTTCGACTTTATAACTGGCAAGATCTTTCATTGCAAAATGGCTGGGAATTTCCAATGACCCCATCACTTCTGTAATTGGCATAACGATGGTAACGTTGATTTGACTTGCTTAAAATAAAATCCGGGATAGTTTAAATATAGGAATATTGGTCAATAAAGCTTCAAAAGCTTGTTTGAATTTAAACAGTTCTGGTAATGGGCAAAGCCCGGTGGAAATGCTATGAATGCGCTAATTACAAAAATGTATAGGCTTATTAAAACTGAGCAACTGGCAGATGATGTCACTGACTTAAATAAAATTGTTACGAATACTGCGGCGGTACCCGGTCCTGAGGAACCTAAAGAGCTTCATCCAGGTAGAAGAAGGATAAAGGAAAGCTTTACCAGCCACTGGGATTTAGATTATCTGCCCAGAAAAGAAGTTGACAAAATAATGGCGGAAATTCATGACAAACAAGGCTAATTGCTCTTTTTATTGCTGGCACTCGCTACAGTAAACAGTGGATCGGTTGGCTAGTCTAATTTCAGTTAATGGCCGTTGGCAGTTAATACACGGTTGTCCAGCGCGGCCGTAAACACGCAGCTGCTGTTTAAAATACCCAGGCTTACCGGCCTCGTTAACAAAATCCCTCAATGTTGTACCCCCTTGGTCAATAGAATGTTGCAGCACTACGCGAATGCATTCTGCCAATTGCTGATAACGCGCCAACGATACTAGGCCGGCTTGGCGAGCAGGTGATATACCTGCCATAAACAGCGCTTCATTTGCATAAATATTGCCGACGCCAACCACGATGTGACTGTCCATAATGAATGTTTTAACCGGTACTTTTCGCGTTCTGGATAAGCTGTAAAGCAAGCCGCCACTAAAGTCGGGTGACAATGGTTCTGGGCCTAAGTCTTTAAGTAATGGATGAGTTTCGGCTGGGGCAGTCGTCCATAATACCGAGCCGAAACGGCGCGGATCGTTGTATCTAAGCACAGTATCTTCTGAAAAAATGAAATCAATATGATCGTGTTTACCTGGGGGCTGTGCAGTAGACACAATCCTTAAACTGCCGGACATGCCTAGATGTATGATCAACGTCCCGTTACAGGTGCTCAATAGCAGGTATTTGGCGCGTCTGGCGACGGACTGTATGGTCAGGCCGGATAAGATTTGATTGAGATTGTCAGGTACCGGCCAGCGTAGTTGAGGATGTCGAACAATTACTTGCTGGATCGCTTGGCCGGTAATATGTGGTGCAATGCCTCGGCAGGTGGTTTCAACTTCGGGTAATTCAGGCATGATGGGATAAGACGTTGTGGCAGGGTAAAAAAAATCCGGGGTCTAACCGCTCCCCGGATTTTTGTTTATGTTTGGTATTAAGCGTTAGGCAAGTTATTCCAAATCGCTTAAGTACAAGTCTTCAATCAACTTTCTCTCTTCTGCAGTCAACAAGACTCTGGCGTATTTCTTTAATGAGCGGCTTTGCTCGGTGAGCTGTTGCTCACGCCGATCTGGTGAGCGTCTTTCGTTGCTCCGTCTGTTGTCTACGCGGCGATTAGTTTTGGGCCAGGCCAGGTAGTTTCTTTTGATATGCTCCTCCCACTCAGGGGTTCCAAAGGGGTAGGGCACTTTACGTCTGTCTTCAACTCGACGAGTTTCTTGCGATCTGCGTAGTTCTTTGCGCAAATTAATTATGTTCACTGCTATCACCTTCTACTAATGATTGTCGGTACATTCTTACATACACGGGGCAGGGTTAGAAACAATTTGTTAGTTTTTTACAGGTTTTGGTACCTGCTAATGTCAAACAGACCGGCACTTTCAGGGTTTTGTTGCCGATATTTCCTGTTAAACCAATCGTAAGTCTGCCAGATCTCAGGATTAGTCCGGCGAATAGCATATTGGCTGAAGAACAAGTTTAGTTCAGCATCGGTTTGTGTGTGCTGTAAATGCTCAATAAATGTTGCCAGTTGTTGTTTGGGTACAGCAAAAAATTGATTCGGGTAGCTGCCGAGAAATCCAGGCACGACGGTAAGCGTGTCTTTTTCTGGCTCACGCCTTAAATTTTCTGCAAATATAAACGATACATTCAGCAATTTTCTATTACGAATTAATGTATAGACCAAGTCGTTTTCAGGGTTGCTGGTCAGTACACGCAGGAAAGAGACTTCAGGTAAAGCGGCAATTTGATTTCCGGTAAGATTAGCCAGTTGACGCATCATCTCGTCGGCTTGTTGTTGCTCGGGCGAGGTATTTTGGCGTTTGCAACTGGCTTGTCGACAATGATTTATTAAGTCGGCGTTACCACCGGCATTGGCTATTTTTTGTTGCAGCTGGCTAAAAAATTCTTGTTTGTAATCGCTCGACTGATAAGTAATAGCAGGTTCCACTTCGTCGCTGAAAGCAGGGGTTTCAAAAAAATTGTAAATTTTTAAGTCGATACCTTCATACCAACTGTCATGCAGAATTTTGCGTTGTTTATTGGGGACGACTCTTAGGAAATTGTTTTCTGCTTCCATACGCAAAAAATCCATATACAAGCGTGTGGTGACTTGATGGCCGGCGCTGCCGTAGACGTTGTAACCGGCAACCAGCAGGTAATGAATACGTTCAAAGAGTGGATAATCAACGACCCAAGCGGTTAACGGCGGTTTACCTAATAGACCTTTGACGACGGTGGCATTATCGTCATGGCGGAATACGGTTAACAGGGCATTCTCGTTTTGGCCATCACCGTCCCAGATTGAGTCGAGATTAACGGGCGAAGGCAGTTGGTTATGGATAAATACTTCTTTATTTTTAAGATAGTTTTGCTGCAAGCGACTAAATTCTCGCCATTCCAAAAAGCCAATGTTTTCGCCGTCCGAGGCGGGCATACGCAGCTCATGTTGGTGTTCTGCCAAAAACCGGGTGATTTGCGGATTCAATTCAGGTTGGGGTTTTAAGAAAGCCACCCAGAATTGATCTCGAATTACATTGAGAGCCGCTTGCCCACGGCATACCGGACCTTTAATAAAACCGGAGAAGAAGTATTGCGCGTCATCCAGTAAAAATTGGTAGCGGGACGTTGCGGGTAGCTGCGCAAAGGTTTTAAAAGGATTGGCCGCCGCATCTTGTAGGTAACCCGGCAGTTCGGTAACTTTGTAATCAACTTGTAAAAACAATTGCCGTAGCCGCTGCATTTTGCTGTTGCTGAGCTGATAAACGAAATGATCTTTGTCGACAATGGTCGACGTGATCGGGCGCAAGCGATAATAAAATGCCCCACCAGGATCGTCGAAAGGCCGCACACTTTTTAACTCATCAATCGGCTGACCAGAAGGTGTTTTTGATCGTACCAGCTTGTAAAACTCATTATTTGGGTGGCCGGTAAAATGCAGGTCGCCGATAAATAAATGCTCGTAAATATAACGGGCAGTGAGCAGTTGTTTTAACGACTTGCGGCCTTCTGGGGGCTTGCCGTTAAAGAAATCTTCCCATTTTTTAATTTCAACTGAAGCTGCGGGTGATAGCACAAATTGAGTGTCGTTTTTTGCACCTTGTTTAAGCCAGGTTATTAACGTGGCTTCTTGTTCTTGAGAAAGTGTCGGTAAACCATAGGGCATGCCCCAGAGCGGGTGCTTTTTTTGGTAGCCGTCAAATTCATCCAGGTTGGGACACTGTAGCGAGCGATCCAGGTCCAACTTTATAGCGGCAGGTAGTTTGCCTGATACCGGCAACGGATGGCTGCGTTTTAATTGCAGCAATCTGGCAATCAGGGAATTGTTGATATTGTCTTCGTGCGTGCGATTTTGTTCGTTGATGACCGGAAAAAACTCTTTGTTTCGCCAGCCTGCAGTTGTGGTTTCGTCAATGAACAGCCGAGTGGGCTCGACTGCTTTTAGTCTTTCGTAGTCATAGATGGGGTGTTTGCTTGCGCCGCGTTCCAAGCCTTCAAAAGCCGTGAGTTTAAGTTGGCAGGGTGAGTCATAGCAGCCATGGCAGGCAACACAGCGGTTATCGACAATGGGTTTTATGTCGTTGACGTAGGATTTTTGTTCGATAGCAGCTGGTGATGTGTCATCCGCAGAGACGACATTAGCCATTAGCAATAGGCTAAGCAATGGGATAAAAAATAAAAACCGGTAAAAAATAATCATGTCGGAAAAACCTCAATTTGGCTGGCTAGCGGTGGCCCGCCTGATTGATCGCCCTTCAAAGAGAGTCGCGGTAAGTAAATAAAGTAATAACAAGGTCGATGATAACAGCCCGGGCGGCCAGTCGTTAATAAACTGCAAATACCGATAGGTAAAAAATATTGCCACGCCCAAACCAATATAAGCCAGCAAGCGCTTTACGTCATAATTCACCGGGTAAAATAGTTGTCCCAGTAGATAAGAAACCACCGCCATGCTGCTGTAACACGCCAGCGTTGCCCACGCCGAACCCACATAACCAAATTGCGGAATCCAGATAATATTGAGGGCAATGGTCAGTAACGCACCGGCGATCGATACGAAGGCGCCCAGCAGCGTTCTATCAGTCAATTTGTACCAAATAGAAAGGTTGACGTAAATGCCCAGACATAAATTTGCCATGAGTAAGATAGGCACCACATCCAGCCCGGCGCGGAACTCTTCGCCGACAAAATACTTAAAGAAATCAATATACAGGGTTACCAGTAAAAAGATGAATACGCAGAAAATGACGAAAAACTTGAGCACATCGGCGTAAATCTTACGGGCGTCATTTTTGTCGGCATAAGCAAAGAAAAATGGCTCGGCGGCATAGCGGAAAGCCTGAATGAACAACGACATCAGGATAGATAATTTGTAACAGGCGCTATAAATACCCAATAATTTCATATTGGTTTGCCAGTCGTAAGGCAGTAAATGCTTAAGTAGAACCCGGTCGAGCATTTCATTGATGATACCGGCAAAACCAATGACGACCATTGGCAATGAATATCTTGCCATACGCTTGAATAGCGCCCAATCAAATCCCCATGTGATGCCTTGTAATTGCGGACTGAGCTGTAAAAACTTAACCACGCTGGCCAGCAAATTGGCGATAAAGATATATCCGATGCCGATAGCCGGGTAATACACATGGGCAATCCAGGATTGCGGGTTTTCTGCGTAAACCTTTGGGCAGTAGGCAATAAAAAACAGGCTGAGTACGACGGTAATCAGGATTTCCGTAATTTTGATACTGGCAAAGCGCATTGCCCTATCTTCTGCGCGCAACCGGGCAAAGGGCAGGGCGGCAACCGCATCGAAAATCAGGATGGCGGCAAAACACAACAAATATTCAGGATGATCTGCATAATGCAGCGCGGCGGAAAGTGGTTGGTTAATCAGCAAAATGACCAGCAAAAAAAACACATTGATCAGCACAATAAATAGCAGCGCAGTTGAATAAGCTACATCACGTTCGGGCTGTTCTTTGTCGCGAAAACGGAAGTAGCCGGTTTCAAAGCCGAATAATAACAATACAGAGAAAAAACCCGCGTAGGCATAAAACTCCGACACTACCCCGTATTCCGCGGCCGAAAAGTAATAGGTATACAGCGGCACCAACAAATAATTAAGGAAACGGCCAAAAATGCTGCTAAGTCCGTAGATGGCTGTTTGTGAGGCTAGTTTTTTTAAGATGCCCATGGCTATTTGGATGAGATGACTAGAGGCGCTTTAGGATTATCAACAACTTAAAGAACGGCGTTAGTTAATAATTTTATCAGTACATTGCGTGGAATTAGCAGTTAGCCAGACGAACACGGTTTCTACCTTCGGCTTTAGCTTGATAGAGCGCTTGGTTGGCAGCATCAATCAGTGCGGGCATATCTTGAAATCTAGGGAATTCAGCAATACCTGCGCTAAAAGTGACAGAAAATTGTCGATTATTTACGCTGAACTTAAGGGTGCTGAATTTTCG
>JAUYMX010000476.1 GCA_030699345.1 Methylococcaceae bacterium | reverse complement strand
GAAATTGCCGAAAACGGTGATTTCAGGCTAAAACAAGTCCTCATGCGAGGGCAAAATACAAAAAACAGCAGGGATTCCGTGGCTGATTTATCACTGTCGGTATACTTTTTATTTATAAGGGCAGTATTTCGAGGTGCCCCGAAGCATCAAATCCCAGTATGCGCCGTAAATGACCGAACAAACAGTGATTTAACGGTAATCCTTGCGAAGAAAGTGACAATTTGAATAACTCAGCGCTGAGCAAAGCAAGCCAGCGGAGTTTTCAATCTATAAACCATCAAAAAACTAATAATTAGATATACAATTCTAATTAAAACACTTTATTAAACATTAAATTCTCCTTAAGATTCCTCCACATAATAAACAATGCCCTAGGTGATTTTTGATGTCAGTTCATCAAATTGAGCTTAACCAATTACTGGTTGGTAGATGACCGCTGGATAGAAGACGTTGCCGTCCAACTAAATTTGACAGCACCAGCACACGGACCCAACAAACAATCCCATTAACCCATAATTAGCTCAATCAAACCCTGTCAGTTTGACTATTCACATAGGCTAACCTCTTTAATAAAAGGCCATTTATGACTAATTATAGAAATGACACTATCGTGATAGATACGCCATCGCTCGATAATGATCCTTTAATCACCTTTGCCGAACCTGATGCCCTCGCCTTATCCATCCGTGCTTCGGCCTTAGTTTTCGTTGACCCTGTTTCCAAGCAACTGCTTGAATATACCGAGCGCATAGCGCCCAGTGAAGCAACAGTATTAATTATTGGCGAAACCGGCACTGGCAAAGAATTAATGGCTCGCCATGTCCATGCCTTAAGCAAACGCCATTCAGGACCTTTTGTCGCTGTTAATTGCGGGGCTTTTTCGGAATCTCTGGTTGAAAGCGAGTTATTCGGTCATGAACGCGGTGCTTTTACCGGTGCGGTAAGTTCTCGAGAAGGCTGGTTTGAAGCTGCCAATGGCGGCACCTTATTCTTGGATGAAATCGGCGATTTGCCGCTGTCCCTGCAAGTGAAATTGTTACGTGTTTTGCAAGAACGCGAAGTGGTTCGTATTGGCTCAAGACAGTCGATACCGATTGATGTTCGATTGATTGCAGCCACCAATATCGATCTTGCTACGTCTGTGCAAGCGGGTCATTTCAGGGAAGATTTGTACTATCGACTAAATGTCGCGCAACTTAGTTTGTCACCGCTACGAGAACGGCCGGGAGACATCATCCCGCTAGTACGTCATTTTATGCGCCGCTATGGCAAGCGTTTAGGCATGGTTGCTCCCAGATTAACGCCGGGGGCTGAAAAAAAACTCATAAACTATCCTTGGCCAGGCAATATCAGGGAATTAGAAAACGCCATTCATCACGCATTGTTAATTTCTCAGACAGGGGAAATTCAAGCGTCAGACCTGCAAAAAATGCAATGCCAGCTATCCCAGAACGTAACAACATCTTCTAACGGGCATGGTGCAAATGGCTTTTCTTCGTTAGAAAATGTGCTGAATAATCTTTTTGAAAATCCGACTGATCAATTGTTCGAAAAAATTGAAGAGACTGTCGTAAAAACAGCTTATGATTTTTGCGAGCATAACCAAGTGCAAACCGCGCGTATGCTGGGCATCAGCCGAAATATATTACGTCACCGACTACAGCTTTACGGCTTATTGAATGTTTGATCAGTAACCTCCTGCTTTAAAAAGCCATTATGCGTAATGGCTTGTGGGCACCAAAATCCTTATTGATGCAGACCTTAAAAATTAGGTCTGTTGGTCTCCTCTATAAATTCCCCAAGTTCGCCTAGTAGGATAAGTTTTTTTAGCGGAGAATCAAAAACCTCCAGCGTGACTCATCTTATCTTTATGAAAAAACTATCGCTTAACCTCCAGATATTTATCTGCGCTGCCGCTGGCATCGGCATTGGACTCTGGCTGCAAACAACGCCATTAGAGTCCGAACTTCGGCAAAACAGCTTATATCTATTCGGTTTAATAGGCACTTTGTTTGTCGATTTACTGAAAATGGTTTTAGTGCCGCTGGTGTTTACCTCAATAGCAGTAGGTGTCGCCAATTTACGTGCTCATCAACAAATTCATCGCGTCTGGGTGCTCACACTAAGTTTTTTTATAGCCTCGATGGCTGTCGCCATCATTCTTGGCCTGACCGCCGCCAATATTTTCGAACCTGGCAAAAATCTAAACTTGGCGTTATTCCATGATGCCATGCAAAATTTCGATGCCAAGCAGATGACTCCACGTGAGTTTTTCCAACAATTTCTGCATGGACTGTTCGTAAATCCTTTTGCCGCGCTGGCCCAAGGCAACATCCTTGCGATTGTCATTTTTGCACTGTTTATCGGTATTGCGCTGGTAGCAGGTGGTGATCGTTATCGTAACATTCTGCTATTACTGCAAGAATGGCTGGAGCTCACCTTGCGCATCGTTGGCTGGGTGATGCGCATTTCTCCGTTAGGAATTCTGGCGTTGCTGGCGAAATTGACCGCTACTCAAGACGCAGCCTTGATCAGTGTGCTGGCCAAATTTATTGGCTTAGTTATCGGCATTACCTTGCTGCATGGTGTCGTGCTATTGCCGTTAACTCTGTATCTGGTGACCGGATTGTCGCCACTGTTTTTTTGGCGAGGCGCCAGAGAAGCCCTAATCACCGCGTTTGCCACCAGCTCCAGTTCCGCCACCTTGCCGGTGTCCTTAAGATGCGCAGAACAACACCTACACGTAAAACCTGAAATAGCCGGCTTTGTGATTCCTCTCGGCGCAACGGTTAACATGGATGGCACCGCGCTTTATGAAGCGACCGCCGCGTTATTTGTAGCAAACCTGGCGGGAATAGATTTAACCCTGACACAACAGCTAATCATCTTTGCCACTGCAATGATTGCCGCAATGGGCGCGCCCGGCATTCCAAGTGCGGGCATGGTGACGATGATAATGGTACTGCAATCGGTCGGTTTACCCGCTGAAGCGATTGCCATTTTGCTGCCTATCGATCGCCTGCTAGATACTGTGCGCACAGCGGTGAACGTTGAAGGCGATTTAATCGGCAGCTTAGTGGTCAACAAACTGATTAAAGCTGACCACCTCGCTAAAACATAAAACTATTGCTGATAACGACTCAAGCGATGCGTCCAAATGTAATCAGCTGACTGATAATAGGCCATAGTTTCCAGTACCAGCTGGTGTTCCGCCTCAGGATCCAACTGTCTATGCGACCCTAACGGGAATGGGTCATAGACCACATCAACCCGTTGTTGCGGCGACAAATACGCAAGCTTGGTACCTTTAAATAACCCCAGTTTTTGATAATTACTCACCAGCGCCCTGCCCTCGGCTTTGGACATTTTAAAAATATCCTTACCGTAAAACTGGCTTTCGTAAGACAAATTCAACACGCCAAAAATGGTCGGCGCCACATCAATCTGGCTGGACAGCGTATCGTTTGTCACTGGCGCAACATGCTTCGGGGCATAAATAAACAGCGGGATATGGTACTTATCTACCGGCAGTTCGGTTTTTCGTGCGCTGCCTGCGCAATGATCCGCAACTAATACGAATACCGTATCGTCAAACCAAGGTTTGGTTTTCGCCGCTTTAATAAATTCCTGAATCGCATAATCAGTGTACTTAACGGCACCGTTTCTGCCTTTACCGGAAGGAATGTCGATCTTGCCTTCCGGATAAGTGTACGGCCGGTGATTACTGGTGGTCATGATCTGGAAGAAAAACGACTTATTGTTTTGATGGTCGGCGTCAGCTTCTTTTAAGGTCCGGTTAAAAATAACATCATCTGAAACGCCCCAAGCATTGGCAAAAGTAGCCTCATCACTGGTTAAATCGGTTTGATCGACAATGCGATAACCGTTCTCTGAGTAAAACGAATTCATGTTGTCGAAATAACCGCGGCCGCCATATAAAAACGCCGTGTCATAGCCCTTTTGTTGCAGCACCCGGCCCAAACTGAATAACTTGCCGTTATCCGGCCGTTTAACAATAGATTGCCCCGGGGTCGGCGGAATCGACAAAGTTAATGCCTCAAGCCCGCGGATAGTCCGGGTTCCGGTCGCAAAGAAATTGGTAAACAACGCACCTTGCTGAAACCATTCATCCATAAATGGCGTAATGTTGTCTCTACTGCCAAAGGTTGTTAAGTACTCAGCACTCAAACTTTCGACAGTAATTAATATGACATTCAGGCGTTTTTCTGCGCCTACCGGTTTAATGGTTCGTTTAATGTCATACAAATCAGCACTGGGATTGGCTGCTGTATCAATACCCACTTCCTTCCTGACGATTTGCGTCAACTCGCGATCATCGCCCAGCTTGTAAAAGTGGCGATAATCCAATTCATTATTTCTGAAGGCCGAGAAAAATTGGTATGGGCCGTTAGCCGCCAGCTCATTCAAATAAGTGTTGGTTGAAAACTGATACCACGACGACTCAACCACAAAAAAGCTCAGCACCGGCAACAGCAACAGCAAGCCGCTAATTTTTAACCGCGTTTTGAAAGGCTCAAACGCTTGATAAGTGCGCATCAATGTTTTTCTTACCAACAAAAAACTTAATGCCGTCACCAGCAAAATCCCGGAAAGCAACCAGCCTAAGGGATAAGACTCAATAATGTTATTGACGACCTCATTCGTGTAAATTAGGTAATCGACGGCAATAAAATTAAACCTGACGCCAAATTCATCCCAAAATGTCCATTCCGACACTTCGGCAAAAAACAGCAGATATAAAAAGATAATAAAACCAACGGTTGAAAATAATTTATGCGCTTTGCTGTGAAATATACGATTGGGGAGTATTAACAAATACAACGTAAATGGGATGAGCAAATAACTAAAAAAAGCTGCATCGTGAATAATGCCTAATACAAAAGCGATCAGCATCTGATGAAACGGCGAATCTATATCAACAATTTGCTTCAGCAACAAAACCACTCTAAGCAGTGCAAAACTGGCTAGATTGATCAGTAAAAACAGCAAGATGATGGTAAATCGCGAGGCGGAAAATAACTTATTCCACTGGGTTTTAAACGTCATTTAAAAAAAATTTCCTGGAGTGGGAGTGGGCTGCCAATGCCTTCTTACGATTATCCGCCCTGTGTTTTATAGGAGATATTTTGCTAGAACTGCTTGGTGTTGAGATAAATAAAGAATCTGGGGATATTGTATAAGATTTTGTAAGCGGTCGCCTTTTGGCACAGCTAAGTAGCTGACTAAACCTGATAAAGCCTTGAGGACCTCTAAAAATTGCACTTCGACAAGCTCAGTACCCACAGGGCATAAATGCGAACGGTGGTCTATTTAAATCAGTGAGTTATCCGTTCGTGCTGAGCGTGTCGAAGCATGATCGGATAATTTTTAGAGGTTCCCTTAATTGTTCGGAGTCTTGCGCTTTAAAAAGTTAAGAATATCGACTTCAATCAGACCAAAAGCAACAATCCACAATGCTGCATCATAACCGTCCAACCAAGCGCCTTGCCAAAGCCAAATCCCCGCCAGCATGATCAAGCCTATAAAGGTTGCAACGGTCAACAGCCAAAAAAGTTGCCCGTAACGCGTTACCAAAGCGGGCTTATGCACCTCCAATTCCAGCATTGCGATTAATCCGAACCACAACAGGGAGTTAACAACATCCAGCCATTCGCTGTCCTGCAGATAGCTGATAAATACCAGCGAGATCATAACAATCAAGCCATAACGGACGGATTGCATTATGGTCGCAGAAATCGGCAGGTTGTTACTGTTGGTTTCCAATTCATACATCATCAACAAAATCAGCCAGGCAAGCGCATCGACAGTGCTGGTCCAGGTGTCCACAAAGGCATAGATAACGGCGTTTAGCGTTAACAGTGCCAAAATCGCGAGTTTGAATTTTGGGTATTGGAGGGCGGGGAATGGGTTGAGCATAAGTACGTTAATGTGAGTTTTAGTGTGGTAGCTGAAATCTAATTCGACAAATTAATACCTGCTCCAGGAATATGCTTAAATGCTTAATCAGTTTGGATTTAGTATCGAGTCGTTTAGATCGATTGCTCCCCGTCTTGATAATACCCATCTTTCTCACACAGGAATTGTTATGACGACCAAACTCGAAACGCTACTAGACAAACTAAAAGATCTGGAAAGCGAAATGGTAGAGGAATTACAAAAACAAGAGGAGGAATTTTCTTATGAAATCCACAAACGCCGCGTCGAATTTGAAGACAATGTCATTATTCGCCATAGAAAATTCGCAAAACAATTGTGGAACTACCTGCACGATGCGCACATAAAACACATCCTCAGCGCGCCATTTATCTGGATTTGCATTATCCCGGTGCTACTGGTGGATGTAACAGTCAGCGTCTATCAATGGGTCTGCTTTCCCATTTACGGCATCCCCAAAGTAAAACGGCAAGACTACATTGTCTTTGATAGACGCTATCTGCAATACCTCAACATCATAGAAAAAATTAACTGCGCCTACTGTAGTTACTTCAACGGCTTAATCGGCTATTTACAGGAAATCGGCGCCCGCACTGAACAATTCTGGTGCCCAATAAAACATGCCAGACGTATTAAAACCCTGCACAGTCGTTACCAGAAATTCATCAATTATGGCGATGCCGAAAAATACCGAGCTCAAATCGAAACGATTAGGCGTGATTTTAAGGATTTGAAATAAAGAGGCCAAAACTGAGTTAACCACCATATTAAAATCGAATATTGTTGATGGTAAATTTTCAAATTGTGGTAGATATACAGAAACCTTTTTAATTACTTTTTATACGGAATGAAATTACATGGTAGACAGTAGTAATACAAGAGATCACAATTTAGAACTGTTGAGAGGGCTTAGATTCAAAAAGTTTTCAAACACCACTGTTTTCCATAAAGGCGAATTAAGTTTAATATCTCCTGCGGTAGCTGAGAACCAATCTGGCGGATATTGGTTTGATTTACGCAAGGTTAACTTAGATAGGTTGTCGTCTAACTCTTACTTACTCGTTCGGATTGTTCCCGATCTTTTTGTGCTCGAATCCTTAAATAAAATTGCCAGTCTTGTATCACCCTCTTTGATGGATAATCGTCCACATTCAGGTGATGTATGGGGTATCGGTGTCGAATTTAGAACATCAGAAATGGTTGCTAATCTATTGGGCACCTCGAAATACTGCCCTTATAAATAAAAAGTATACCGACAGTGATAAATCAGCCACGGAATCCCTGCTGTTTTTTGTATTTTGCCCTCGCATGAGGACTTGTTTTAGCCTGAAATCACCGTTTTCGGCAATTTC
>JAUYMX010000468.1 GCA_030699345.1 Methylococcaceae bacterium | reverse complement strand
ACACGTCAGCCATAGCAAATTGCGCGACACCCTGTTTGTACTATGGTTCATTCTTGTCAGCATCAAAATGACCACATTTATTGCGCTATCGGTTGACCTGCATTTTCTAACGGCGCTAACACTTCTACCGATTGCCGCCATCGGTCACATTCTGGGGTTAAAAGCGCACACGGCAATCATGCGCAATGATTTGCTTTTTAAACGTTGGATAGGCGGAGGACTGATAATTGTGAGCGCTTTGGGCTTATGGGACTTATATACTAAACACGCTTAGGCCTTCTTAAGCCAAACAAGCGAAAATAAGCAATGCTCAACTTATCCAGATACTGGCGATACCTAAAAACAAGTTATCTATAAACTAACTGCGTACTTGTTATTTGAAGAATTTGAATATTAAATAATTGCCAAATAAAGCCATAGAACCGCAACAAACATAAAATGAAAATTAGCGTAATTATAAAAAGACTAAAAAATCCTCGTGTTCGAAGACGATTAAAAATTGGCCTGTCTGTTTGGGGTGGCGTGATTTTAATCGGCCTGACATTTAAGCTCGGCTATGACATTGGTCACTTTGACGCGCAGTCGCTTAAAAATGAGAAAAACACTGAACTATCCACCATCAATCCTCCGTCACTGACGATGGAATCTGCTCAGCGTGTCGTTTCGGGCGCGCTAAAAGAAGATCCTCTCAACCCAAAAACAATTGTCGAGCAGATTATTGATGATAACTACAAACTTTCAACCATTGTTATAAAGAACAATGAGCTTAAACAAATTGCCTGGATTATAGATATGCGTTTGTTTTTTAAAGGCGATTTATTCAATAACGAAGGTTATAACTTAACCGAAGGTATGGAACAGCAACACAATATCATTCATGGTGAGCATTGATTGCTCGTAACAGGACTAGAGTGAGCATTTGAACAGAACTTACTTGGTCTGAGCTAATTAGAAAATCACATTCTGAGGTTGGCCGAGATGGGCTCCTTATAACGGCCACTTTGCGAAACTCAAAGAGTTCAGAATAAAACTGTAAGCAGTCATTTAACTAGGATCTAACTGGCGCTACACGAATCTATCGACCAGCATTCGGCAACATAAGAGGGTGAGGTTGATCGCAATGTTATAGATTATTATCGACATAAGCATCCGTGGCCTTTACTAGATCTTTGATAAAGCGGATTACTTTTTCCAGTTCGTCTCGCTTGATTAGATGCGCGACTGCAGAACCGTTGTTTATAGGTTTTGATCGATGCACGGCATCTCCTCGCTTACCTATCCAACTATCCAAAGTGCTTTTTACTTTTTTAGGTTCATAATTTGCCCATAACCAGCCCTCGGTGACATCAAGACCAAGGTATTCTAGAAAGATGCGTTTTGTTTTATCCGAACTGGGGTTGTGAAATTGCTTCAGATCGGTGTGCAATTTTTTCAGAACAAAATTACCGACATAACTACCGGAGACCGCACCAAGTTTTTTGTTCATTTCCTCCAGAAGCCTATCCTCGACGTATGTTTCCCATGCCGTCAAAGCCATAACAAGGCCTGCTCGCTTTAGTACCTCAGAGTTCGCGGGTGGAGGATTGGTGTTAATGGCGTCGAAGTGTGCGAGCAGTTCTTCTGCGTCATTAATGCCGTATTCGAAGCTTTGGTATGCTCGGGACATAGAAATCTCTAACAAGGAATTAAAATAGTTAACCGTTTACCCCCCTATTTTTAGGGAGTTTTAGTCTTTTGCCCGGTAGGGTACGCACTGCGTACCTTTTGAAACTTTTGACTCTAACAAACTTTAAAAATGGTACGCGATGCGTACCCTACACTCTACACTCGTGCTGAAATTGAGGACAATTTTTTTAAAAATGCACCGCCAAATTCAGTGCGTCCGGTAGATAGGTAAATGTTCGTACGATTCTGCGGCCAACGGGAAAGCCCTTGTGGTCCCCCCGCAAGAATCAACCGCCCACGAGTTTCCAGTAAGCAGCTAAAGTTTGACGACTAGCGTTTAACGCCTTGCTAACGAGTTTTTAAGTCTGCCAGCTAAGTGCTGAAGATTGGCAAAACTACCGCTTGGTAAAAATCAAATCCCAAACGCCGTGCCCCAAGCGCAGGCCGCGCTGTTCAAATTTTGTCAGTGGGCGGTATTCCGGGCGCGGGCAATAGTCGCCGGTTTCGCTGCTGTTGAGTAATCCGGCGTCTGCCGACAGTACTTCCAGCATATTTTCGGCATAATTTTCCCAATCGGTCGCCGCATGAAAATAACCACCGACTTTTAGTTTCTTAAGCAAGAGAGAAATAAAAGACGGCCGGACAATGCGCCGTTTGTGATGTTTCTTTTTCGGCCAAGGGTCGGGGAAAAACAAATGCACGCCAGCTAGGCAGGCATCCGGCAGTTTGTGTTCAAGAATGTCGATAGCATCGTGGCAATAAATCCTGACATTGGTCAGGCCTTGCAGATCCAGCAACATCATTAAATGACCGACGCCCGGCCGGTGGACTTCGATGCCGATATAGTCTGTGTCAGGGTTCGCCGCCGCCATTTTGGCCAGACTATCGCCGTTACCGAAACCAATCTCAACGATGATCGGCGCCACGCGCCCAAACACTTCGGCAAAATCATAAGCGGCCTGAGGATCAAGACAATACTTATCCCAATGATGTGACAAAGCATGTTGCTGACCTTGAGTTAATCGGCCCTGACGGCGAATAAAGCTGCGGATTCTGGCAGGAATAGTTGCTGGCGTAGTTATTTCGGAAGACATAAGAAACACATGATAGGTCGTTCGCAGCTCGTTAACTCACCACGAACGACTAAAGAGCTGAAGATATTGAAATTAAAAAAACAAACCGTCTATTGGTGACGATGCTGATGCAAAACGTTTTCTTGGCATGCGTCCAGCCAAGAATGCCTCTCTGCCTGCCTCAATACCTTTGCGCATCGCAGAGGCCATTAATATCGGGTTTTTAGCATCGGCAATAGCGGTATTCATCAACACGCCATCGCAACCTAATTCCATAGCAATCGCGGCATCGGAAGCCGTACCGACACCCGCATCGACCAAAATAGGCACCTTGGCATTTTCGACAATGGTCAAGATATTGTATGGATTGCGGATACCTAAGCCTGAACCAATGGGCGCGGCCAACGGCATGACCGCGACACAACCGATTTCTTCCAAACGTTTAGCGGCAATCGGGTCGTCGTTGGTATAAACCATCACGTCAAAACCTTCTTTTACCAATAATTCAGCGGCAACATAGGTTTCTGCAACGTCTGGAAATAAGGTCTTTTGATCGGCTAACACTTCCAATTTGACCAGCTTGTGTCCGCCCAATAATTCCCTGGCTAAACGACAAGTTCTTACTGCTTCATCTGCGGTGTAACAGCCAGCGGTATTAGGCAGAATGGTGTATTTATCAGGGGAGATTACTTCCAGCAAATTCGGCTCACCGGGATTTTGGCCAATATTGGTACGGCGAATAGCGACGGTGACAATTTGTGCGCCGCTGGCTTCAATGGCCAACCGGGTTTCTTCCATATCTTTATATTTGCCGGTGCCAACTAATAATCTCGACTGATACGACACGCCTGCCAGCACGAAAGAATCATCTTGGCCGCCACCGATCGCATGGACAATTTCCAACCGGTCGCCCGCGCTTAGCGTGTTGGCTTGGTATTGATCAAACGGCAATATTTCCTTATTTAACTCCACAGCGATTTTTTTACCCGTTAACCCCAGGCTCTCAACGACATCGGCGACCGTGTTGTTCTCAGCGAATTCTTTGGTTTCGCCATTTACATAAACAAGCATCTATCAAACTCCTGACTTTTTAACGATGGCGCGGCGCTGTTGCACGGCCACGGCAAATTTCTTTAACAATGGAACGGTATCCTCCCAGCTTAAACAGGCATCGGTAATACTCTGTCCGTAAACCAGCGGCTGTCCGGCCACTACGGCCTGATTGCCCGCTTTAAGATGGCTTTCAACCATAACACCCATGATGCGCTGGTCGCCATTGGCTATTTGTCCGGCAACATCTTCGCCGACAATCACCTGACGCTGGCATTGCTTTAAGCTATTGGCGTGGCTTAAATCAATCATGATGTTTGCTCTTAATCCGGCTTTTTGCATTTCTTCGCCAACATGTTCAACGCTTACCGCGTCGTAATTGGGACGATCATGGCCACCGCGCAAAATGATATGCACGTCTTCGTTACCGGTGGTGGAAAAAATAGCCGAGTGACCCGCTTTGGTTAGCGATAAGAAATGGTGCGGGCTCATCGCCGCGCCCATCGCATCTATAGCAATTTTGACCGAGCCATCAGTGGCATTTTTAAAGCCTACGGGACAGGATAATCCGGACGCCAACTCACGATGCACTTGGCTTTCAGTGGTTCTGGCACCGACAGCGCCCCAGGCGATCAGGTCAGACACATATTGCGGCGTAATCAAATCCAGATATTCGGTGGCCGCGGGCATTCCGGATGAATTCAAATCCACCAGCAACTGTCTGGCAATGCGTAAGCCTTTGTTGATATTAAAGCTGGCATCCAGATCCGGATCGTTGATTAAGCCTTTCCAGCCTACCGTCGTGCGCGGCTTTTCAAAATACACGCGCATCACTATCAGCAGATCGTCTTGCAGCTCAGTCTTGATTGCCCTCAACAGCTCGGCATATTCATGCGCGGCCTTGGTATCGTGAATCGAACACGGCCCAACCACTACCAGTAATCGATCATCCTGCCCGGTCAAAATATTATGAATATCTTGCCTGGCGTGTAACGTAGTTTGTGCGGCTGCCTCAGTGACCGGCAGTTCTTGATGTACTCGAACAGGTGGAATGACCTCTTTGGTGGCGGAAATCCGCAAGTCATCAGTCTTATATTTAGTTGGCATAGACGTTTTAAACCCGTTACTTTATTGGCAAGATCATCTTGAAGCCCTGCATTTTAACCGTTTTCATAGCCCTTTGTTAGCTTTTGCCGCCCTAGCAAAACTATTTGGACTTTCTTAAAACAGACTTTCAGCACGAAATAAAATTCTCTGGAATATCAAGCGCCCATAAAAAATGCGTTAAATAACACCATTTAATTGCACATTAAGTCAGCTAAAAAACCGACTAACACTCAACCCATTGATAAAAAACAATTAATAAAATTTGGCACCTTATATGCTGAGTTTTATGGGCTACAATTATTAGCTCCACCTGAGTAACGATAGCCTTTTCTCTGCGCACCAATTCGATACTGATTTAATCCAGCCGCCTAAAGACAACCTGCCTCATATTGAGAAAATAACCATGACACAAACTAAAAAACTCTGGCTCTGCGTAATTCCAGCTTTATATTGGGCTGCAGATGCCTCAGCGGATTACAAAAACGATATTGGCTACACAGACCTGGTAAACCTGCTGGGAACAAACGCACCAACGGGTGCCAATGTCAAAGTAACTCAAGCCGAGGCTGGTGGCGATAATTTTGTTTATGCACCGGACACCGGCAACCCCCAATTTGTCGGCAAAACCTTCAGTTTTCCAGGCACGGCCAGCACTTCTGCTTCGGGCCATGCAACCGGTGTTGGCTCACGCTTTTACGGTAACGACTCCATCGCTGGCGGCATTAGCAATATCACCAGTTATGAAGCCAACGAATGGCTTAGCAGCATCTCAAGCAATACCGTATCAGCGCCCGCTAACGGCAGTCGGATTACCAATCACAGCTGGGTCGGCAACGGTGACACAACAGTCGACACCGGCAATATTCTGCGCCTGGTAGATAGGCAAGTGCAGCGAAATGAATTTATCCAAATTGTTGGCATGGCTAATAGCAACAGCAATTCTCCGTTACTAGGCAGTGCTTATAACGTAATCGCGGTAGGCAGAACCGACGGCGCGCATGATAAAGGCTCCGACACCGTCGACTCGGTTTATGAGGCAGGACGAACACGTCCCGATCTGGTCGCTCCCCAAACCACCACCAGCGCGGCCACGCCTATTGTTGCTGCCGCTGCAGCACTGCTCGTTGAAGCTGGCCATAACGGCGCACTAACACTTTCAAAAGGCTCGACCAACATTGCAGGTGTGGGCACTGTCTATAACGCAGAACGCGCCGAGACCATCAAAGCCGCATTAATGGCAGGCGCTGACCGAGCCACTGATAACACCTCAACATCCGCCAATATCATCGATTATCGCAGTAGCGGCCATCAAACCAGCAATGGTCTGGATGATCGTTTTGGTGCCGGGCAACTGAATATTTTGCATAGCTATCAAATCATCGCTGCTGGCGAGCAAAACAGTTTGCAAGACGGTGGCAGTAACAATGGCGCAATTGCTTTGCACGGCTTCGATTACGATCCATCCTTTGGCGGCAGTGCTGGTAGCAACCGTACCGCCACCTATAAGTTCAATGCTGATGAAGATTTAAATTTATCTGCATCATTGGTGTGGAACCTTGGTGTATCTAACAATTCCAACCTAACCACCACCTTACACGACCTGAACCTGGAGTTATTCGACACCACCACGCAAACCACTACGGCATTTTCAGCAAGCACTATCGATAACACAGAAAATCTCTGGGTCAGTTTACTTATCGGACATAGCTATGAATTGCTGGTTAAATCCGGCGAGAGTAACAATTTCTCATGGGATTACACACTTGCCTGGCATATGAGCCCTATTGATACCGCACCGGTTCCAGTACCCGCGGCAATATGGCTGTTTAGTGGTGCTTTGGCGGGAATTGGCTTTGTTAATCGCCGCAAGATGAGTTGATTGGCAAATCAGTTAAAGGTAATTATTCCCGAGGAATGATGTGCCGTGCTCGCGATTGATAGAAATAAAACAATCGCGGGCCCGGCCCGCTCCTACTAAGACTCTTCGCTTAACAACTCAATTGAGTTTAATTTGCCCGAATTCACTCACTTGTCGATGCGCGGCTTGGCTATCTACAGCGCCATCACGGATTAACCAGTAAGTATTAAATCCCGCTTCATGCGCGGCATCCAGTTCTTCTTTGATGTCAGACAAAAACAGCAGCTGTTCAGCAGGCACAGCGATTTTCTCGGCAATATTACGGTAAGACTGCGACTCTTTTTTGCCGCCGATATGGGTGTCGAAGTAACCTGAAAACAGCGGCGTTAAATCGCCATAGTCGGTATGCGCAAACAGCAGTTTTTGCGCATACACCGAGCCGGAAGAATACACATACAAATCCAGCCCCTGCGATTTCCAGGTTTTAAGATACTCAGCAGCATCCGGGTAAATATGACCTTTGAAGTCACCTTGCCGGTAACCGGCTTCCCAGATCAGGCCCTGCAACGATTTTAACGGTGTTACTTTTTTATCTTCATCAATCCACTGGATAAACTGGGTAATAAGTTGCTCAATAGTCAGCTCTGCCCCGGCTTCCGCGCGCGCATCATTTAATAGCGTTTGCACTTGCGGCTCGTGCGCATGGCTACGAATATAGTCTGCTATATGCGTTCGCGCGTAAGGAAACAATACATCTTTGACGAATGAGAGCGACGAGGTTGTGCCCTCAATATCAGTGACTATGGCTTTGATCATGCCAGTTCTGCCACGTATTGGTCCAGCGTTGGAAAGGTGATCGCAATATCGCTGCCGGTAAAGTCGGCAACCCAGCCATCGGGTTTGGTAAATAGCCGAATGCAGGTGAACTGTGGATTCTCACCCATATCAAACCAATGTGTGGTGTTGCCGGGCACGCTGATTAAATCGCCTTGCTCACAGAGTATTGCGAATACTTGACCGTCAACGTGTAGATAAAACAAACCGCGACCTTCAACAAAAAAGCGTACTTCAAAATCGTCATGAGTATGTTCAGACAAAAATTTCTGCCGGAACACCGCTTTGTCAGGATTATCGGCAGTTAACTTGACCACATCCACCGATTGAAAGCCGTATTGTTGCTGTAAGCGTTCTACAGAATCGGCATAAGCGGCAATCACGCTGGCTTGATCGGCGTCGGCGGCCAAAGGAGCGTTTGCTGTCCAGCGTTCAATCTGTACGTTAATTGCGGCAAGCTGTTGATGAATATCGACAAAATCAGTGTAACGCTTGCCTTGCTGCGGGGCTTGCTCAGGATAAACGGTTAGTGCGGTCATAATTATTTAACTCCATGTAGTTTTAATTCACATTCAAATAAAAAGTCCAACGCCTCAAGATGACGTAGTGCTTCTTGCACTGAGTTGCCCCAGGTGTACAGCCCATGCCCATCAATAATATAGGCATGGAGATGTTGCCGGTCCAAATAACCAGCCACTTGTTCCGCCAAGCGAGGGATATTTTGGTCGTTGGCAAAAATAGGAATGGCCACCCGGCTTTCATGCGTGCTAATACCGGATAAGGCTTTGAGTAACTCGTAATTTTCCAAGACGATTTCAGTTTTAAACACCCGTGAAACCAGCGTCGCATTCAGTGAATGCGGGTGTAACACTGAATGTACTACTGGAAAACGCTGGTAAAGCTGGGTATGCAGCAACGTTTCCGCGGAGGGTGTTTTACCATCCAGCGACTGACCATTGCCATCAATACGCATGATGTCATCAGCCTGCAAACGCCCCTTGTGTTTACCGGAGACAGTAATCGCAATGGTGCCATCGGCCAAACGCGCGGAAAAATTGCCGCTGGTGGCCGGTACCCAGCCTTTACTGTCAATAAATCGTCCGGCATCAATCAGTTGTTGTGCGACTTGAGAAAAATCGTCGGTATAATTCACGAGTGACCTTTTTTTAGTTGTAGAAGACTGTCAATACACGCATTCAATTGCGCTATAAAAACCATTTAACCCTCAGCGAGTATTTCATGCAGCACTTTCGTTTTTCATTTTTAATCGCAATCCTTTGCCTAAGCGCGGCATTTTATTGGGGCGGAACCGTAGGCGTCTTTATCGCCGCTATTCTTGGCGTACTTGAAGTCAGTTTATCATTCGATAACGCCGTTGTTAACGCATCAGTTTTAAAAGGCATGGATGCCCGCTGGCAGCGCTACTTTTTGACATGGGGCATGATAATTGCCGTATTTGGCATGCGCTTGCTGTTTCCTATCGTAATTGTTGCCGTGGCCACCGGCATTGATTTTGTTGGTGTGGCCCAAATGGCAATTAACGACACCACCACTTATGCCCACCATCTAAATAATGCGCATGTGCAAATTTCGGCATTTGGCGGCATGTTTTTACTGATGGTATTTTTCTCGTTCATATTTAATGAAAACAAAGACCTGCATTGGCTTGGCTGGATAGAAAAAAAGATTTCATCGTTCGGCAAACTGGAAGCGATTGAAATCATCATGGCGTTGAGCCTGCTGTTAATTATCCAAAACTATTTACCCGCCGAAGACCGCCTGAACGCACTGATTGCGGGTGTTGGCGGCGTAGTGTTGTTTGTGATTGTGGATAGCTGCGCCGCGTTGTTTGAAGATAAAGAAGTTGGTGAAGAGGTCGTTATCGTTGCCAAAAAAGCCGGCATGATGAGCTTTATTTATTTGGAAGTGCTGGATGCCTCGTTTTCCTTTGATGGCGTGATCGGCGCGTTTGCGATCACCCAGGATGTTGTCATCATCATGCTGGGGCTAGCGATCGGCGCCATGTTTGTAAGAAGCATCACCATTTATTTGGTTCACAAAGGCACCTTGGATGAATACGTATTTCTGGAACACGGCGCTCATTACGCCATCGGCGCGCTAGCGGGCATTATGCTGATCAGCATGCGTTTCCACATCCCTGAAGTCGTCACCGGTTTGGTCGGTGCAGTGTTGATTGCCCTGTCGGTATTTTCTTCGGTGCGTTACCGTAAGCAACATGCCTGAAAGGCTCTAAAATCCAAATAAAAAAGGCGGCTTTTAAGCCGCCTTTTTTATTTCTTTAAACCCTGTAGAGTGATTTCGTATAGCAAACCACTACAAGGTGCATAAATCATGATGGATTGCCTAGCCGCGAATCCACCTTACGGGCTTATTTCCCAGAAAGGTCGTGGCGGCATCGCTAGTGATGTTGCCTGCGGCATCATAGCTGTAGGTTTTAACAGTCGGGCCTTGGACGGTAAGTAAGCGATTGCTGACGGACAGTTTCATTCAGCAGCATCCATAGCTATTTTATGAAATTACGCGTTATTTTCCATATTGAGTTTCGAGAATTTTGAAGGTTTTGCTATCAATTGAATAAAAAGCATCGCCTCCAAAAAAACCAGGGAATTCTTCCGATAGACGCGGCGAAAGCCAAACAGCATATTTACCCTTTCCT
>JAUYMX010000467.1 GCA_030699345.1 Methylococcaceae bacterium | reverse complement strand
ATAACGGGGCTGTAAACCGCTATTATCAAGCCCTCCGCATATTCAAAACCCGGTTAGTATGAGAAGATAAGCGCTGTTGATTATTCTCCAGCGCCATCCCTTAAACCTTCTCATCCTCCTGTTTTAGATATGAAATCTAGTTTCTCCTTTGTACAGGAAATTGTTCTATACAGAATATTTTCATGGTTAACCAATCTTCCCCAAGACGACGGTTCGGATGTGCCGCAAGGCAAACTTAATAGCCTGTCTTTTGCACCTTTCAGAGAAGGTCAGGGACCGATGGAAAAACGCTTTCCAACCCCTGAACAAATCGATGCCGATTTAAAATTGATGGGTGAAACAACCCATACCATCCGCACCTATGCCAGCTCAGAAGGCAGCATGCCGGTAATCCCCGAATTAGCTGGTAAATACGGACTGGAAATGATTCAAGGCGCCTGGTTAAACCCATTAGCAGCGGATAACAAAAGAGAAGTTGCCGAGCTCATCCGCTCTGCCAACGCCCACCCCGACGTCGTCAAGCGCGTCATGGTCGGTAATGAAGTGTTATTGCGGGGTGATTTAAAAGCAGATCAAATCATTGACTATATCCGCGAAGTTAAGCGCGCCGTTAAACAACCAGTTTCTTATGCGGACGTCTGGTCTGAGTATATGAAACACCCGGAATTGATTAAAGAAGTAGATTTCATCACTATCCATATTCTGCCCTACTGGGAAGATAAACCCATTACTGTTGACCAAGCTCCCGCCCACATTGAGCGCATTGTTAAGCAAGTCAAAGAAGAAGCGGAAAAAATCGCCCCCGGCAAACCCATTTTAATTGGCGAATCCGGCTGGCCGGGTGAAGGCAGACAACGCGGCTGGGCCGTTCCCAGCGTGGTGAATGAAGCAAAATTTATTCGCGAGTTAATCAAAGTCGCCAACAAAAACGGCTTTGACTACAACATTGTCGAAGCCTTCAACCAACCCTGGAAAAGTGCCTTCGAAGGCGTTGTCGGTGCAAACTGGGGGCTTTATTCGGTTGACCGGGAAGAAGTATTTCCCTTAACCGGCACAGTCTACGAAAACCCCGATTGGTATGAACAGGTGGCCACATCGCTGTTGCTATTTTTGCTTGTGGTGGTATTTAGCTGGAAGCATCTACAGTCCTTATCAAGGCTGCAAAATTTCTTCTTCCTGCTGTTTGCACAAACCCTGACTGCATTGTTGGTAAGCCAGGCAGAACACCTTTGGTATACCAGTTACAGCGACTTCCAAAGGCTACAAACCAGTCTGCTGGTTGTATTAAATGTGCTAATAGGTGGATTGGTCTTACACCGAATCCAAGCACAATTAACAAACACTGCTATCAAGCCAAAACTCAGCCAATGGCTCTACGCGCTATACATCGTATTTGCCGGTTACCTCGTTTTCAAAACTTATGGTTTGGCGCTCGCGGGTCGTTACATCAGCTTCCCTATCTTAACCGCCAGCATTCCTGCGGCAGGAATCATCGCCTTAATCATCACTCATTACGACAAAAGCGCCGTTTTAACGCTTGGTTTCGATCGTTTACTGGGCTTTATCAGCCCTAAACCTCACGAAAATAAAGCACTCGGCTATTTACTGATTACCATAGGCGTTGCTTTGCTGGTTGGTGAATCCAGTGCCTTCTTTGTCAGCCGCGACTTCATCGCTGAGCACCCTGGCGTTCTTG
The DNA here is from genome assembly GCA_030699345.1 of Methylococcaceae bacterium. Taxonomy (GTDB): domain Bacteria; phylum Pseudomonadota; class Gammaproteobacteria; order Methylococcales; family Methylomonadaceae; genus JABFRC01. The sequence continues at coordinate 3,282 of JAUYMX010000467.1, read as the reverse complement.
AAAGGCTAGGCTGGTCGCTGCTGTATACCTTTACCAACGCGCAACTCGTGGAATGGCTGGCCTGCTTGAGCGTTATCGCCCTGCCTCTTATTAGCTACCAAAAAACTGAAGACGCGATGATATAAAGAATGTAGACAAAATGACCCGCCAATAACCTAACTACCAAGTTAGGTTTTTTTCGCTACATCACTGAAATAGGCGTAACATCAAAGCCTTTAACCTACCTGACTGATAGTTACAAACTATCAGTTTCTTTGGAGATAAACATGAAGAAAATAGTTAACTTTCTTTTTTTGGCCGTGATTGTTTCAATTGGCACAATTACGACTTCATCTGCTGCATCAATAACTTTAGATATTGAGTGGGAAGGTGAAAATTCAACTGCAACGGCTACGGGGTTTATTACCTTCGACGACTCGTTGCTGGAAATATCCAATCCCCAAGGCGGCTTCTATCTTCCTAGCTCAGCTATTTTCGACTTTGGCATAACCGTCTTAGACGATACATTTGGCAATGGAACCTTTGGTCTGAGTGATTTCAACGGCATCACTTTTAATTCACCCAGCAGCCTGAATTTTGGCACTGAGTTAATTGGCCAATCACTTAGTAATGGCTGTGCTTTTGGCGTATTAACGGGTAACTGTTTTAATTCCATTGGTGAATTCAACTTATCTACGGCTAACAGAGACGGCAACACTCCCACTGGGATTTTCTATTTTACGCTAGCGTCGCACGGCACAAACAATGCATATGGTGACGCCTTAACTGTAAAATCCATAAAACCAGCATCAGTCGTTCCACTTCCGAGTAGCTTAGTGCTTTTCGGTTTGGGCTTGGCAGGTATGTGTTTCAATCGGACCAAAAAGCTGGTTCTCCGACAAAATATCGGATTTTAAATAATCTGGGGTGGAAACTATTCAACGCTGTTTTCCCCAGAACCCTGGTAAGTTTTGCACGCTGATTAACACTCGCAAACGTTGTATTGTTGATAATACAAGGTCAAATTGAAACGAGATAGCTGACTTTCAATCTTCTGTAACTGTCATCAACAATATTAAAAACCATCTGTTGACTTGCCAAACACTGGCATTGAACAAATTGCCATTACCTGAGCGAAATCCATTATCCGAGCAGGAATTCTGTGGTTTAGTTAGCGTAGTGTTGTTTTCTGCGATGATACAAAACAAATGTGATCGTTCACACCAGACTAGAGTCTCTTTAGGGATATTCTGGGACCCTTGGTCGTGGACACCGATGAGCTCGTTAATCTTTATTGATACGCTAAATAAAGAAGGTCGTTGGGCAGCGATGGGGGAAAATTTTTCAACGCACTTTTCCGCAGAATCCTTGTAAGTTTTTGCCGCCGGTTAATAGCAGTGCGCAACGATCATGAAAAATCAAAACGCAGAGCAGCGATTTTTTGATCCAGATGCAGAATTGTCTTTGATTTTCCTTAGTTATAGATGGGCACCTCGAAAAACCATGCACTTCGACAGGCTCAGTGCAAACAGCATCTTATAAATCAACCTGTTACGTTCGTGGCGAGCTTGTCGAACCATGAATGTGACAGGTTTTTCGAGGTTCCCAGATATTGATACTGTTATGGCGATTTGAATCGGTTTATCGCGCCGGAATAAGTCCGATTGATTTTTATCATTGAGGCTATTGACGTCAACAAAGGCATTTTGATTGTTCAGTGGCGATAATCAAATTGTCTCTAGTATCTCCGGCAGTAATATAATAGACATAAGGGTTTTATGAAGTCTGGACTTTTGTTAATATTTTTCATACCAAACTTTTTGAAAAAGAATACGCAAGGTACTAAACATTGAAGCGACTAGATGAGAGTATGTATGTAACATACTCTCAGCATTTCAAAATTTAATTAGATAATATATAGCGTATTGTTTTATATAAAAATCTATTAAAACTTTGGCATGCTAAGAGTATGGTTACATAGTTAAACTGCTAAGCTTTATTTCCTCGGCGTGCTGAGAAACCCAAAAAGCCTAAACCTGTTGCTATCAGAGCAAAAGTTCCCGGTAAAGGGACAACGGCAGTAGGAACAAAACCACCAATATGTCCACGCACAACCTCCTGGCCTTCTTCACCCGCTTGTGAAAAACCGATTGCTTTAACACCCAAGATGTAATCAGATGCATTTGTTTTTACGAGAAACAAGCCACTCCATGGGTTACCTTCCGATAAACTAACATCGCTTCTTTGACGAACTGCATCTGCATCAAAAGGTAAATTAGTCGTGCTGGTGCTTAAACTATCAGTGCGCGCCGCTTGATACTGCCTTAAGTCATTATCGGTTGAAAACGTCCAGGCCGTTGCTACATCAAATCCGGTAAAGCCATAGCGGTACAGAAAGTTTACCTCCTCGTTATTGTCAAGTTGGTTGAGTGCGCGTGTGCCAAATACCAGGTTGTTGTCTGCACTGTCGCGATACACAAAATCGAAATAATCAAATTGGTTTGGCTGCCCCAAGGTCACATCACGCGTTACTTGCCACTCCAGTAAAGTCAAGGTACCTGTAGAAATTGTATTGGTGCCTGAAAATGCCCGATAGCTCAGTAAATTTGCTACCACTTCACCCGATGTATTTGATGGGTCATAACCACTTAAATAGGAAGCAGAAGTGGTCTCTATATACAATTAGTCCGCATTTGAATTATTTGAGCCAGTAATGATGCCGCCATTAGCTGTGCTTAAAAGGACGCTAACACCATCGGTTAAAGGCACAAAATTACCCGCTTGAGATGCTGTTGCGCTTGCAAAAAACGCTGTTGCCAGTAGTTCTTGTATGCCTAGTTTTTTAAACATCACTTTCATGAACTTCTCCTAAAAAATAACTGATCTTTTTGTTTGTAACTACTAAACTTAGAACTCTTTTAATAAACATCTTTGACCACTATAAATTCATACACAAATGAGAGACTTGCAAAACCCATTTAGGTGATTGGAAATAGTGACCGACGTACTAAAAAGAAAATTTGAACTGCGTAAAAAACAGAGGCTTTACCTACTGCATACGCAATTCAGGGGCAACCATATCACAAACATGGCTTGAGTTAGAGGCAGTGGGGTGAGGGAGGGTAAAAACAGGAATTTTTCTTGTCATACACTTGACTTAAGTTTTAGAGCTTAGGGGGCATCAGAGTAAAAAATAAAGAGATTTTTCCCGTCGCTCTTCAGCCTCAGATTGACACAGATACAGACTGATAAACTGAAATTTAAAAAGAGGAAGTTCATTAGATGCCCTCAGATTTTATTTAA